>JAFYPG010000202.1 GCA_017547605.1 Prevotella sp. | reverse complement strand
CGACATCAAGGATGAGTCCATGGTGGAGATTAACCGTATCAAGAAACTGATGGATGAGAATCCAGAACTGAAGTATGAGGTTCAGGGTCACACGGATTCCACTGGTACTCCTGAGTCTAACCAGAAACTCAGTGAGAAGCGTGCAAAGGCTATTGTCGATAAACTTGTTGAGATGGGTATCGACGAGAGTCGTCTGACTGCTGTTGGTAAGGGCGAGTATGCTCCCATTGCTGACAATGCCACAGAAGAAGGTCGCGCCCAGAACCGTCGCGTGGTGTTTGTCGCGAAGTAATGTGAGGATGAGATTTCTGATAACACTTTGTGCTATATGTATGTCGGCTGGAGTCTGTGCCCAGACTCTGGCCGATGTTAAATGTATCTCCGTGATGGGGGTACCCTTGGAAGGGCCTGACACCGTATTTATCCCTGCTCTGAAAGAGGCTGGACTGGTACAGACACATCCTGAAGATGCAGAGCCTGATACCTATTATTTTACAGGTGATTTCTACGGCATCAAGTCCAACCTGATGGTGAATGTTGATGAAAAGACGAAGTTGTTATCGTCGGCTCTGTTCATCTGTGGTCCTTATCGCACACGGGAACTCTATGAACGCAATCAGAAATACCTGTTGGGCAAGTTACAGCGGGAGTGGGGTAACTTCAAGGCCAAGGGCGATGGCTCTGGAGCACTCTATCTCTTGAATGATTATGGTTATATCCAGCAAACAACCCCATTGCATGATGACGGTTCGCACTCTATCCGCTATTTCTACCTGAACTCCACACCTTATTATAAAGATGCAGCGAATATGGGCCTGAAAGGACAGGTGCAGGAGGTGATCACGGAGAATCCTGTGGCAGAGAATGATATCAACCATTTTGACGAGACTGGTAAGTTGGTTGCCAACGACCTAATTGACAGGGAATATGACCAGGCAGGGTATCTGGTCAGAGCGTCCATGTTGGAGAATGATGGTGGTAAGAGTCTGTTGACATATGAATATGACTCAGATAATTGTTTGGTGAAGCGGACGCTGATCAATCCGGCAACAGGTATCCGTTCCGTCAACGAATATCGATATAACACCAGTTTTGAGATTTCCCAACAGAGCCAGAAGGTGTTTGACAAGAATAATGAGTGTATCCTGTCGATCACGATGAAGAACGATCCCTCAGGACGGGACGATAACGACAACTGGACGGAGAACACGATGCAACTTACCTATTGGGAGAAGGGGCAACGTACACAGGTCATTCAGGTGAAACAAACGCGTATCATCAGTTATTGGGATGACTGATCAGGAGGGGAATATTACTCTATCATACCCAGGAAATCTTCTTCAGAAACAATCTTAATGCCGAGTTTTTCGGCTTTCTGAAGTTTGGAGGGTCCCATGTTCTCACCAGCCAGAATAAACGAGGTCTTATTGCTGATACTACCCACGTTCTTACCGCCATTTTGTTCAATGATGGTTTTGTACTCATCACGGCTGTGATGGGCGAACACACCACTGATCACAATGCTCTGTCCCTCTAGCTTAGTGGTTAGGGGTGAGAGGTTAGAGGTTAGTTCCATTTGGAGGCCATAGTCGCGCAGACGTTGGATGATCTCCTGGTTTTTCTCATCGTGGAAGTAGGTGATGATGCTCTTAGCCATCACCTCACCGATACCCTCTATCTCTTGCAATTCCTCCAGGCCTGCGTTCATCAGGGCGTCGATATTCTTGAAATGGCGTGCCAATAGTTTGGCGGATGTCTCTCCCACGAAACGGATGCCGAGGGCAAAGACCACGCGCTCAAAAGGAACATCCTTAGAGGCGGCAATGCCATTCACAATCTTCTGGGCAGATTTTGTGCGTGAGCCGTCACCATTGATCTGCTGGACGTCGATCTCGTAGAGGTCTGCCACATTATGAATGAGTCCCTGACGGTAGTAGTCATCGATGGTCTCAGGGCCCAGTGAGTCGATGTTCATGGCCTTACGGGCGATGAAGTGTTCGATACGTCCTTTGATCTGCGGCGGACACCCTGTATCGTTGGGACAGTACCAGGCGGCTTCGCCCTCATAACGGACGAGTGGGGTGCCGCACTCCGGACAACGTTTAATAAACTCAACAGGTTGTGCAATGATGGGACGCTGTTCCATATCCACACCTACGATCTTCGGAATAATCTCACCACCTTTTTCCACATAGACATAATCGCCAATATGCAGGTCGAACGAGCGGATGAAGTCTTCATTGTTCAGGGTGGCACGCTTCACGGTAGTGCCTGCCAGTTGTACGGGTTCCATGTTGGCCACAGGGGTTACGGCACCCGTGCGTCCCACCTGATAAGTGACCTCGACCAAACGGGTACAGACACGCTCCGCCTTAAACTTATAGGCGATGGCCCAACGGGGGCTCTTAGCCGTAAATCCGAGTGATCGCTGTTGGCGTAAGGAGTTTACTTTCAGAACAATGCCATCTGTTGCTACAGGAAGGCTTTTGCGCTCCTGGTCCCAGTAGTTGATGTAGTCATATATCTCTTGCAGGGTCTTTACCTTCTTCATGCCTTCAGAGATCTTGAAGCCCCATTGACGGGCTACTTCCAGATTTTCGTAGTGGCCTTCGGCTGGCAGTTCCTCACCTAATAGATAATAGAGATAAGCGTCGAGTTGGCGACTGGCCACCAGACTGGATTTCTGACTTTTCAAGGTACCACTGGCCGCATTACGAGGATTGGCAAAGAGCGGTTCTTCGGCCTCCTCACGTTCTTTATTCAGCCGTTCGAACACGGCCCACGGCATCAGGATCTCACCTCGGATCTCAAATTCACGAGGATAGGAGGGAGCAGCAAAGAGATCGTCGGATGACGATGGTGGAGCCAGCACCAGAGGGATTGATCGGATGGTCTTGACGTTGGTCGTAACATCATCGCCCTGCACGCCGTCCCCACGGGTGACGGCCTGTGTCAGACGGCCATCAACATATGTCAGGGATATGGAGAGTCCGTCGTATTTCATCTCGCAACACACTTCGAAGTCCTCGCCAGCCAACCCCTTTTTCACGCTTTCGTACCAGTCGGCCACGTCCTGTTCGTTATAAGTGTTGGCCAGCGAAAGCATCGGGTACTTATGGACTACCTGTTGAAATTCTGCATTCAGGTCGCTGCCCACGCGCTGGGTAGGGGAGTTAGAATCGGCCATCTCAGGGTGTTTGGCCTCCAGATCCTGCAACTCATGCATGAGGAAGTCAAACTCCTGATCACCGATAGTCGGCTGGTTCAGTACGTAGTATCTATAGTTATGCTCGTGGAGTTCACGGCGCAGTTGCTCAATGCGTTGTTTCTCGTCCATCGTTTGTTTTATTTTGATGGCAAAGGTACAATAAAAAGTTGAAAACCTTTCTGCTTTTCACATCTTTTTTGTACCTTTGGGCCCAAAATATGAATGATATGAACAAGAAACTGCAGGCGCACAGCGCCATCTTCTTAGCCAACACAATTTTCGGACTCGGCGTTCCCGTTACCAAACTGTTGCTTGACGAATGGGTGACACCGATGGGGTATATGGCCTCGCGCTCGTTGGGAGCCTGTATTTTGTTTTGGATCATTGCGGCTTTCATGCCCAAGGAGCATGTGGAGCGTAAAGACCTTATCACCATCCTCTTCGGTGGACTATTGGGCTTTGTCATCTCTCAGTCGCTCACGGCCTGGGCACTCGACTATACCAGTCCTGTGTATTTCTCGCTTATTGCTACACTCACGCCTGTAGCCGTGATGCTCTGTGCCGCCCTAACCATTGGCGAGAAGATTACCTCGATGAAATCCTTGGGTGTACTTTTAGGTATTGCTGGAGCGGTGCTCATGGTGCTGATGAGTCAGTCACTTGGCTCTGGCAAAAACGATTTGATAGGCATCTCACTGGCTATCCTCAGTGTACTGACATGGGCTATCTATCTGATTATCACGCGTAACGTGGCTTCGAAATATTCGCCTGTGACACAGATGAAGTATGTATTTCTGATCTCGGCCATTGTCACGGTACCTATTGCCATTCCAGAATTGCCTGTCAATGCACTCTATACGGCGGCCTGGGGTTGGGATGGTGTACTCGAGATGGCTTTCATCGTGGTCTGTGCAACGGCCCTCGGATTCTTCCTGATACCCTTCGCCATGAAGTACCTGCAGGCTACAACGGTCTCTATCTACACTAATCTCCAGCCCGTCATAGCCTCCTTTGTCGCTATTTTACTGGGACAGGACATTCTCACGTGGGACAAGCCTGTGGCTGGTGTCCTCGTTCTTCTCAGTGCCTACATTGTTACGGTCGTTACCGCCAAAGAAAAATAACGTAAGGATCTACCTGATGGTCTCGTCGGCCAGATACTCTTCAAACTGACTCTTATAGCCATTGAAGACGTTGATATCCACGTCACCCTGAATACCTGCCACCCGTCCGTCCGGACAGAGTTGCCAGTAGGTGAGACGAAGGTCTGGCTTATACTCGCTGTAACGTGCAATCCAGATACGGTAGTCGCGCTTGAGATCAGTCTGATTGATGAGGTAGTTATTGACGAACATCTGGTTAACATAGAGGATGGGTTTCACGCCCACGCGCCTCTCTACCATCTTCAGCCATGTGCGGATATGGCGGAACATATTTTCTGCACCGCCCATCTGTTCAATCTGTGACTTGCTGGGTTCAATATCGAGTACTGGTGGCAGATCACCATGGTTGAAACGGGTGTGCTTGAGGAAGAACTCGGCCTGGGAGGCACCGCTGGTACGGACAGACCAGAAATGATAGGCTCCTGTACGGATGCCATGTTTACGGGCCTGAGCATAGTCACCTGGGTAGAATTTATTGCGAACGGTAATCCCCTCGGTGCTCTTGATATAGACAAAAGAGACGGGATAATCTGCCGTACCTTTGACATTATGGCTACCACGTTTGCCGACATGGGTAATACGCAGTTTGTTCCATTGGATAGGTACGGACCTGCGTCCTTTGCCATGCTGATAACGGGCGATATCAATGCCATAAATGCGTTCGGTGGTATAGCGCATCCGCTCGCCCTGATATTTGTTCTTGTTCCACTCACCGACTCTCAGGCGTGGATCCTGATCTCCGGGGGTAAGCAGTTCGAGACCGAAGCCATGGCGACGGTCGTTGTCCCAATGCCCTTCGAAATAACTACCGTCGGGTGTCAAATAGGCTCCATGTCCATGGGCTTTGTCAAGCAGGAAATCTCCCAGATATGTGCCGAGAGAGTCTGGACGGATGCCTGTCATCAGAGAATCATCACGACAGGTGGCAATGAATGTACGTCCTAAAGAGTCAAGGATGATAACCGTTTCCTTAGGACGATAGTCCTTCCATGTACCAACATTTCTCACGGGGATATAATCATCTGGCTCTATCTGGAATCGATGGCCGTTGGCAAATGCGACAACCATCTCATAACCTTCATCTTCCACATTATGGCGATCCAGATAATAATTAAGTTCTTCTTGTACAAGAGGATTGATAACTGTAGGTTCCTTCTTGACAACAGATTCTGTCTGATATGCAGGCGAGAGTATCATTCCCACATGTTGGGGTGGGGGAAGAATATAACTGCTGATGACCAGTACCAGCATGAGTCCTGTTATCGTGAATAGTGTATTCTTCATATTCCTGTTTTGTGATTCCGTCGGGGCTCGAACCCGAGACCTACTGCTTAGAAGGCAGTTGCTCTATCCAACTGAGCTACGGAACCGCCCTTGACTGATTTTTTCAAATCGGCTGCAAAGGTAGGTATTTTTTCGGAAACAGCCAAATTTTCATCGGAAAATATAAAGTCATTTTTTCCGGCGATATAGTTTGTTGATCAAGTCCGGTCGTCCGATGCGACGAAGACTCTGTTCGATATGACGGCGCTCCTCTGGCTTATACCAGAAGAAATACTGTCGCTGGGCCAGTTTCTCTCGCGGACTCTTAGCCGAGAACACTTCTTCCAGCGTATAGGGATCATAGCCGGTGTACCACGTCTCCGTGGCATTGGTCATCGGTGTGGGGGTGAAGTCCTGCACCTGTTCAAGGTGAAAGTCCAAATCCTTCGTAATGACAGCCAACTCTGCCATGTCTTCCTCCCGACAACCAGGATGCGAACTGATGAAGTATGGTATGATTTGTTGGCGGAGGTTCTCCTCACGGTTGATACGGTCGAAGATGCGTTTGAACTCGTAGAACTGTTGGAAAGAGGGCTTGCGCATGAGTCGGAGTACACGGTCACTGGTATGTTCTGGTGCTACTTTCAGACGACCAGAGACATGACGACTGATGAGTTCACGCGTATATTGCTGTGCCACACGGTTGGCTTCTTCGTCCTTGCTTCTATATAATAAGAGGTCATACCGTACACCACTGCCGATGAAACTGCGCTTGATGCCTGGGAGGGCATCAACGGCATGGTAGATGTCAAGCAGACGCTGGTGGTTAGTGTCGAGATTAGGACATATCTGCGGGTGGATACAACTGGGACGGCGGCATTTCTCGCAGGCATTAAGGTTACGCCCGTGCATGCCGTACATATTAGCCGAAGGACCACCCAGATCACTGAGATAACCCTTGAAGTCGGGCATCTGGATGACCTGCTTCACCTCTTTTAATATGCTCTCCTTCGAACGACAGGAGATAAACTTACCCTGATGGGCAGAGATTGTACAGAAAGCACAGCCTCCGAAACAGCCGCGATGGATATTCACGCTGTGCTTGATCATGTCGTAGGCAGGAATACGCTTACCCTTGTATTTGGGATGGGGCTGACGGGTATAGGGCAGGTCGAAGGAGGCATCTAACTCGGCTGTGGTCATTGGCGGGTAAGGGGGATTCACCACGACAAAGCGCCCATCCACACCCTGCAGAAGCCGTTGTGCGTGCATCATATTCGACTGTTCCTCGATATGACGGAAATTCTCAGCCTGTGCCCGTTTGTTACGCAGACATTCCTCATGGCTATGGAGCACGATGTCATCCTGGCGTATGCCGCCAGGTATTTCTTCCTTTCTGGAGAGAAAGACGGTCTGGGGAATGTCGCATATCTCACGTATTGGTCTGCCTTCAGCCAACTGATTGGCCAACTCGGTCATGGGCTTTTCCCCCATGCCATAGATCAATATATCTGCGCCAGCATCACAGAGGATGCATTTCTGGAGTTTATCCTGCCAGTAGTCATAATGGGTAAGGCGACGGAGAGAGGCTTCTATACCGCCAAGTACGACGGGCACATCAGGAAAGAGTTGCTTGAGGATCTTCGAATAGACGATGGTCGGATATTCCGGTCGCATGTCGTGACGGCCGTCAGGACTATAGGCATCTTCTGAACGCAGACGACGGTTGGCGGTGTATTTGTTCACCATGGAGTCCATACATCCAGGAGCGATGCCGAAGAACAGACGGGGACGACCGAGTTTCTTGAAGTCGCGGTAGTCACCGTGCCAGTCTGGCTGCGGAACAATAGCCACCCGATAGCCTGCCGCCTCGAGCGTGCGCCCGATGACAGCCGCTCCAAACGAAGGATGATCCACGTAGGCATCACCAGAGAAGAGGATGACATCCACTTCATCCCATCCCCGCAGTTCCAACTCCTTCTTCGTCGTCGGTAGGAAGTCCGTCAGCCTATACTCCATATTAATTAAATGGCGTACCTTGTATCGATCTCATGGTCATACCAAGGTTCTCATTGCCCTGGTTCTTCCAATTGATGTAGAGGAGTACGAGTTGTTGCAGTCCGAAGGCTTTCATGTTGGGATGATAGATCACGTCGAGACAGAGATCCAGCAAGGTCTTGTCCTTGCCTGCATCACCCTCCAGCAGACTACGGATGTTTAACTTCAGTTTATCGAGCACCTGCTCATCCACATAGCCATTGGAATCAATGAGATCACGGAAGAGCTGGTACTTCTCGATGGTTAACAGATGATCGTCGGAGACATCGATACTCCGCGTTCCTGATGAATTGGTCTGAATCTTCATAATGGTTGTTTTTTGATTGTTTTATAATGATTGTAATAGGAATTTCAGGATACCCTTCATGAGGGTTTGCCGTTTCTGCTCCGACTTGATACACTCGAAGGGGAATCCGAGTGTCATCGCCTTGTAGTCCTTGCCGTCATAGGCCACGCATGCACTGTAGTCGTCGGCATAGATCATGGCCGAAAAGGCAGGAGCCACTGGCTGCAGGATATCAGGATGGGTAGCAGCGTAATGATGCTCGTTGAGATGACGATGGAACTCAAAGGACGTACCGAGACCGGAGATGGTGTCGCGATCCAGACTGTCACGATCCACACCGTCATAAGAACATTTCAATACCTGTTCCAAGAACATGCGTTCTGACGGCATCGTCATGTCGGCTCCCACGTAAGAACCACTGACAAGGAGCGCACCACCTCTGGAGGTGAAGAGTTGTAGGTGTTGGCGCAACATCGGAGAGAGAGCCTGATACCTGCGCAACGACCAGCCGTCGTTCTTTTCCAGCCCGAGGATCAGATCCACCATATTATATTGGGTGGGACGTATCTCATTGTTTTCCAAGGCTTCGGAAGAACAACTGGCGATACTGTAGCGTTGTGCTGATGCGATGGCCTCAGCATGTGTACGGATATAGTTGAAGTCATTTCCAGCAATGATCTGTCCAGCCAATGAGTCATTGGTATAGCCCAAGCCATCAGGTGTGGTCCTGCCCATGGTGGCTTTGTTGAAACAGGTCTGATAGCCAGTCCATCCCGTTGTTTTACCGTATGACACACCAGCATCGTACTTCAGGTCAAAACCTTGTTCTGCTGCGTTGTCACGAACGGCAGGTGAGGACAGACGATGGAAACCGTTGACGATGAGAACAGTCTTCTGAGCCTCGGGAACATAGTAGGTGGAAACCACCTCACTGGGGAAACTCTCACCACCACTGTTGACGGCTGCCACACGGAAACTGTAAAGTTGCTCAGGTTCTATGTTTATTGTCACACTGGTCATTCCGTCCTTGACATACTGTCCGTTGTCAAAACCTTGTTTCCCAATGGCAGTATAAACCACATAACCAGTAGGCTCAGCCGTTGGCTCGGTAGGATCCTTAACAGGGTTCCAACTGAGTTTGGCTTTTCCTGCCTCCGACAGTTCCACCCTCAGATGATTGGGTGTGAGTGGACTGACGATATAGGGCGTATGGTGCATCCTGCAGATATATCGAAGCAGGGTCTTATAGATGCTCCGTGCAAAGTCGAAACGGAAGTTGGGATCCTGCCCATAGCGCATATCCGCGAAATTCTGGTGCGACATGGTCTCCAAGATGGCACTTGGCACTTCCGGTACCCGGGTCTCTGAGTAGTTCCTGTCCCAGAGTTCGCGCATCTGCCAACTACCGTATTTCTGCTGTATCTCTTTGGGAACCGTAGAGAGCAACTCATCAGCCAGATCACGCGAAGCAAGTCTTGAACGTCCTGTACTTAAAATGCTGTCATTCAAATAGGTGGTACATACAGCCAGCGTACCTGTGTGACTTCTTCCGTCATGTGTATAACCTGCGTCGCTATGGATAGCCAACGACAGTTCAATAGGCACCTGACAGCCGATAGTGTCAGGCATATAACAGGAACCTCCAGCCAGATGGTTTGTCATCAACGAACGCACATTGATATCATCGCCATAGTCATCCTCTCCGTTCTTTGACGAATAAACATGGTAGGGCATGCCAGCCCACTGACCATAATAGCGGGCTCCTTCCAAATAACGGGGCATACCACTGGTGGTATAACCACGACGGATATTTCCCATGCCACCACCGAAACGGACGGCATCGGCCGTGACGATACCCTCGTGCTCACTCTGGTTGCTGAGCACTACGCGATTGTCTGCACTGCTGCCCTTGTCAAAGTCGAAAGTACCAAGATAGACCCAGGTGGAACCACCCATCTGTTGGTTCACGCGAAACTCCGTCGGAACGCCCTGATGCCACACGGTATAATGCGCATCATCGATACTTCCGGGCACGGTCTGGTAACTTACATAGACTGCATATCTGCCAGCCTCTGGGATAGTGGGCTGGTAGGATATCTCACTGGCGTAGCGATTATGCTCCACCGTCTTGACCTGTCGGGCCGTACCGGCTCTAAAAGGGTTTTCCTGATCCACATAGACCCCGTCATGGATAGCAAAGCCTACGGAGTCTGTCTGTTGCCAATGATGCGCGGCCTGTGTTTCAACATAGAGGCCGCCTTTGCGTGGTGTATCGTTATCAATGATGATCTCATGCTTCTGCCAGTCACGTTCCCGGGGGGTGAACACAACGGCGCCAGCCTTTTCCAACATAGGAATGAGATAGGGTACGACGATGGTCTGTGTGAAAAGGTCTTCGCGCGTGCCGAAGAGGGGAGGACGCTGCCATTTCCAAATACTGTCCTTGATATGGAAATAGATGCCATGACTGGCCCAGATGGAGAGATGGCGATTCTGAAGTCCTCTGCTTATCTGGTAGGGCATGGAGGCATTACTGACCCATGGCTTACCCTGATAGTCAATGTCTCCCCATACGCGACAGGGGTCATCTTGGCTGAGTAATCTATTAGGTATTAGTTGTTTCAGGTCACGGCCTCCACACTTAATGGTCAGTTGGTAGTCTTGGCAGGAGTCAGGCATCAGTGCCTTGACATCCTCATAGATTCCTTCCACCGAATTGGGCGTAAAGGTCTGTTCACCGAAATGTGTATCGGCAATAACTTCTATGGTTCGTAAGGAATCGTTCTGATCAAAACTCTTCAATTTGGCATTGGAACGAATCCGTTGTCCTACAGGACGATAGTTTTTGAAATAGTTGTCTAATTTGTCTTTTGTATCCTTCTGTGCACTTGCAGTTTTCTGTGCACTTGCAGGCATCAGCAGCAAGGCTGTCAGGATGAGTGTTGTGAGTTTTTTCATGATATGTTTCCGATGGTAAAATTCTCAGGATACTTCCCTTTGAAGTCCTTGAAATAGAGTTTGATGTCGCGCATATCCGCTTCCAGGTTTCCTGTAGGAATGATCGTCTTTGTACACTGGATATGTTTTTTTTCATAATCTACACCATACAATAGGATGGGGATGCCAGCCTTGAGGGCTATAAAATAGAAGCCCTTCTTCCAATCAGGATTGGGCGAGCGCGTCCCTTCAGGTGTGATGCACAGGTGGAATGTCTTTACCGCCTTGGCCGTTTCAGCCATACTGTCAGTCATGCTGGTGTGCTTATGCCTGACAACGGGTATTCCGCCGAGACTTTTAAATAAGATTCCCAGCGGAAAGAAGAACCACTCCTTTTTCATCAGGAAATTAATCTTCATCCCTAAAGCACCGCTGTAGAGTTGTCCTAATATGAAGTCCCAATTGCTGGTATGGGGAGCCAGACAGATGATAAACTTGTCGGGGTGGGCCTCTGTCACGTCAGCCGTCCACCCCCATCGCTTATATAAAATCCAATTACAGAATTTCTTCCACATATATCTCTAAGCGTTGATCTGATCGAGTATCTCGTTGACCTGTGCAGTGAACTTCTCACGCAAATCCTTGTAGTAGGTATTTGCATTGATGCCAGGTTCTGGGTGGGAGATTCGGTTAATGAAATGATCCTGCATCTTCACAATGACAGGAAGCAGGGTTTCAGCATTATCCTTATTTGCCTCAGGACCGTACAGTGAGACGGCTACACATTCTGCGAACAGATCTTCACAGATCAGTTGAATACCTTTTTTAAGTGTTCTTTTGTTTGCCATAAATATCCTCCTTTTAGTTTCATTTTGATATATTCAGTAAGCAAAGATAAGCAAAATTCCTGAGATAACAAGTCTTTCGTCCCCAAAAAATATTAAAATGCACAAAATACCCTGATTTCTTTCGCATTTCTAACAAAAATAAACTAATTTTGCACGTCGAAAACAAATAATTCATTCTAAAACCCAAATAATAACATTATGGAAAAAAGTGCATTGCAGAAGGCAAGAGCCGCTTATCAGCCGAAGTTGCCGAAGGCTCTTCAGGGTGCAGTAAAAGTGAAGGAAGGTAAGCCTACCCAGAGCGTAGGTGATCAGGAGGAGATCAAGAAGTTGTTCCCCAACACCTATGGTATGCCCATCGTGGAGTTCGAACCCGCTACTGAGGCCAACAACACTAAGATGAATGTAGGTATCATCCTCTCCGGAGGTCAGGCTCCTGGTGGACACAACGTCATTACAGGTCTTTTCGACCAGATCAAGAAACTGAACCCCGAGAACCGTCTCTTTGGTTTCATCCTTGGTCCTGGCGGTCTGGTAGATCACAACTACATGGAACTGACGAAGGATATCATCGATGAATACCGTAATACTGGTGGTTTCGACATGATTGGTTCTGGTCGTACGAAACTGGAGAAAGTTGATCAGTTCGAGAAGGGTCTGGAGATCATTCGCGAACTCGACATCAAGGCCATCGTTATTATCGGTGGTGACGACTCCAACACCAATGCCTGTGTGCTGGCTGAGTATTATGCTGCCAAGAAGTATGGCGTACAGGTCATCGGCTGCCCGAAGACCATCGACGGTGACCTGAAGAACGATCAGATCGAGACCTCTTTCGGCTTCGATACCGCTTGTAAGACTTATTCAGAGCTCATTGGTAACATCGAGCGCGACTGTAACTCTGCCCGCAAGTACTGGCACTTCATCAAGGTGATGGGCCGTTCGGCTTCTCATATCGCCTTGGAGTGCGCCCTGCAAACCCAGCCGAATATCTGCCTCGTCAGTGAGGAGATTGAGGCTAAGGCCATGAGCCTCGACGATATCGTGGAGTACATTGCCAATGCTGTGGCTGCCCGCGCTGCTGACGGTAACAACTTCGGTACTGTGATCATTCCTGAGGGTGTCATCGAGTTCATCCCCGCTATCAAGAAGTTGATTGCTCAACTCAACGATGTTCTCGCTCTGCCTGAGGCTAAGGAGATTAGCCGTGATGAGCAGGTTGACTTTGCCAAGAGCCACCTCACAGAGGAGAATCTGGCAGTATTCAATAGTTTGCCTGTAGGCGTAGCCCGTCAGCTTGCCCTCGACCGCGATCCTCACGGAAACGTGCAGGTATCACTCATCGAGACCGAGAAACTGCTCTCCACGATGGTAGCCCAGAAGCTCGAGAAGATGAAGAAGGAAGGCAAGTATGTTGGCAAGTTTGGTACTCAGCATCACTTCTTCGGTTATGAGGGACGCTGTGCTGCTCCTTCTAACTTCGATGCCGACTACTGCTACGCTCTCGGTACCTCAGCTGCCCAGTTGATTGCCAACGGCAAGACCGGCTATATGGCTATCGTGAAGAATACGACCGCTCCTGCTGACCAGTGGATCGCAGGTGGTGTGCCCATCACGATGATGATGAACATGGAGAAGCGTGCTGGTGAGATGAAGCCCGTGATCCGCAAGGCCCTCGTTGAACTCGACGGTGCACCCTTCAAGGAGTTCGCTGCTCATCGTGACGAGTGGGCTCGCAAGACGGCTTACGTCTATCCTGGTCCTATCCAGTACTGGGGACCCACGGAGGTCTGTGACCAGCCCACACGTACGCTGGCTCTTGAGCAGGCAAAGTAATGAATGGCTAAGAAACGCATAGTCAGGAGAAAGGGCGTTGGTACCTCTCGGACCTATCACGGTCCGAGGGGTCGCCGACGCCCTAATCTTTTGATTCGTTTCTTGCAGAAAGTCCCTAATTGGGGCTGGTGGATCGGTGGTGCTGCCGTCGTGGCAGGCTATATCTGGTTCTTCTACTATTTCTTCGTCAGTCCCTTCGGCTTCCGTTGGCGTGCGCTCTATGGTGATGTGTCCTACCCAGAGGGTTATGAGATCCATGGCATTGATATCTCCCATCATCAGGGTCGTATTGACTGGGGTGAACTGAAAGATAATGGTAGCATCAACAAATGTCCCATCCGTTTTGTGATGATCAAGGCCACCGAGGGTGCCACGCAAACGGATGAGAATTTCCGTGACAATTTCTATCAGGCCCGTGAGAACGGTTTCACGCGTGGTGCCTATCATTTCTATAGTGTCCACACGCCAGCCGAGCAACAGGCCTATCATTTTATCAGTACCGTCAAGTTAGAGAACGGTGATCTGCCCCCAGTGCTTGATGTGGAGCACAAACCCAAGGAACAGACGGATGACGAATTCAAAAGTTCTGTGCTTCAGTGGCTTGACCTTGTCGAGAAACACTATCAGGTGAAGCCTATTATCTACACCTATTTTAAATTTAAGACGCGTTACCTCAACGATTCCATCTTCGACCAGTATCCTTATTGGATTGCCCACTATTATGTGGATTCTCTCGAGTACCAAGGACCGTGGAAGTTCTGGCAGCATACAGATGTAGGCCGTCTGCCAGGTATCAAGGGTAATGTCGATTTCAATATCTACAACGGCTCTTACTACGACCTTCGTCAGATGACCATCGGCTCCCAGGAGTCCATTGGTGAAAAGGCCTACAGTGAGTAGGTCAGAGGATGTCGTGATTCAGGTAGTTCCACATGCTGTGGCGGAGGTTCAGCATGTAGCGCAGGTCATAGAAATTATCAATGACCCAACGGCCGTCTTCATATACCAGATCAACACGGGCAGGAACGTAGGCCGTAGGCTCATAGACGGTGAATGAGACGGATGCCGACTTCTTATTCTCGTCCATTACCAAGTTGGTCACCTCGAACTCTTCAAACGTCACCATTTCCGGGTCGCGCGTCATCGTCCAGTAATCCACTTCATAGAACAGGGTGTTGGTCTGGTATTCCTTGTTTTTTACGGCCATCATCAGTTTGTTCCATGACTTAGAGCAAAAGGCCTTGTCACAAAGTCCGCTCATCACAAAGCCGCTCATTGTCCTCTGGTCGTCGGAAACCACCCTGAATATGTTTTTCACACAATCCAGTACAATACCACGTTCCAGTGCCATCTGTACCTCAGGATCAACCTTCACGACCGTCTTCGTCGTGTCAGTCATAACAATGTCGTTTGCGTTTTCCTTGTCCCCATTATTAGTATGACAACCTGCTATGAATAGGGGGAGGGCAAGTAGCCCAATGGTTATATGTTGACGTCTAGTAATTCTCATTTTTCAATGGTTATGGTTGTAATTCCGCTGCAAAGGTACTAAAAAATTCCCAAACCCAAGACTAAAAGCATAATTATTTGAGAAAATTAGCCTCTGCGACGGAATTCGGAGCAAGTGATGGCTGTGGCGATGGCAACATTCAGGCTTTCGGCTGTATCACCCTGACGGAAGGAAGGGATGAGCAGTCGGTTGGTGATGCGAGAACGGACGGTTTCAGAGATACCATTGCCCTCGTTGCCCATAATGATCAAACCATTCTTTGATAATGACTGTTGATAAATGTCGTCACCATCAAGGAGGGTTCCATAGACAGGAAAGTCAGAGGGTAGGGCGTCGAGCATCTCTGGGAGATCTAAATATATAATGTTCACGCGAGCAATACTGCCCATCGTGGCCTGAACGACCTTCGGGTTCCAGGCATCGACAGTGTCCTCACTGCAATAGATGGTCTCAATGCCAAACCAGTCGGCTATGCGAATGATGGTGCCGAGGTTGCCCGGATCTTGTACGCCGTCGAGTGCCAGCGACAACACACCCTGATCAATGTCGGATGATGGCGCTTCTGGGATAGGGAAGAGGGCGAGAACCTGTTGGGGATGCTGTTGGAAACTGAGACGCTGGAGTTCATCAGGAGTAACCTCAACCACCTCTAACCCCTCTTCCGAAAGGAGGGGAAATGCTCGGAGGTATTCATGAGTAGCATAGATGGCCTTTGGCTGATAACGCTGAATCAGGTCGCCTACCACTTTAGTGCCCTCGGCTACGAAGAGTCCTTCGCGACGACGGTATTTCTTCTGCTCCAACTGGCGGATGTATTTGAACTGGTTTTTGCTGATCATTTTCCAAAAAGTCGTTAATTCCGCTACAAAGATACAAAGAAATCAAGAATAAAGAATGAAGAATTAAGAAATCTTTGTATTTTTGCAGATTGAAACTGAGAAGGCAATGAATTCCCGATATAGAAGCCCTTTAATTTTACTGGTAGGTGTATGGTTGTTATGCGCCTGCTCAGCGACACGTGATCTGCCGGATGACACGTATATGCTGAGTAAAGTGAAAGTGGTGACAGACGGGAAGTATAAGGACATCAACCCCACCCAGATGAAGACCTACGTGCGCCAGAAGACGAACTCCCGCTGGCTCTCCACCATGAAGGTACCCCTGGGCATCTATGCGCTGGCTGGTAAGGACAGTTCATGGGTAAACCGTACGTTGCGTCAGTTAGGTGAGGCTCCTGTGACATACGATACACTGATGGCCCAGCAAACCTGTAAAGACTTACAGTTGGCCTTGCAGAACAAGGGCTATCTGGATGCAGAGGTGGAACTGTATGTTGACATCAAGAAACGTAAGTTGGATGCCATATATGTGCTGCATCCCGGAACAGCCTATCACGTCCATGGACTGGACATAGATATTCGCGACTCCGTCATTGCAAACCTGCTGAAAGACTATAAGAACGTGCTTCACGACGGTATGCAGTTCAGTACGGATGCCCTGAACACGGAACGTTCGCAGATCACGCAGTTCCTACAGAATCATGGCTATTTCCGTTTCCATAAGGAGTTTATCAACTACCGTGCTAAGAAAGACGAAGCAACTCATCAGGTGGAACTGTCGATGATCCTGCATCCCTATCGGAGTAATGAGGAGGCTAACGATACACTTCACAGCCGTTACTGGATCCGTAACATCCTGTACGAGAGTGGTTCTCCGACAGACTCGGTAATCCATCTTCGTGAGAAGGTGCTGAAGGAAAACACCTTTATCAAAGAAGGAGAACCCTATTCTGTGGGTGATCTGCAGAATACCTATAACCACTTCGGCAGGTTGGGGGCCGTGAAATACACGAACATCAGTTTCGAGCCTGTGGCTGATACGACACTTCTGGACACCAGAATCATGATCCAGACGAACAAGCCATCGACCATCAGTTTCCAGCCCGAGGGGACGAATACGGCAGGTGACTTTGGCGCTGCAGCCTCGCTGACTTATCAGAACCGTAACCTGTTCAAAGGGTCAGAGACCTTCAGCATGAAACTGCGTGGTGCCTACGAGGCCATCCGAGGACTCGAAGGGTATAAAAACAATGACTTCATCGAATACAGCATCGAGACCAGTCTGCTGTTCCCTCGCTTTATCGCACCATTCCTCAGTTCGGAAGCCAGACGACGCAGCAATGCAACCAGTGAATTATCGCTCCTGTTTGACTCGCAAACCCGTCCTGAATTTATCAGAAGGGTACTCTCTGCCAGTTGGCATTACATGTGGAAACCCCAGAATCACCATGACAACTATCGTATTGACCTGATAGACCTCAACTATGTCTTTATGCCTTGGATCAGTGAGACATTCCGAAAGGAATATCTTGAGAACACGTCGAACTCCAACGTCATCCTGCGCTATAACTATGAGGATCTGTTCATTATGAAGACGGGCATTGGCTATACCTATAATAACGGGCGGATGGCTATCAAGACCAATCTGGAAACCTCCGGTAATCTGCTGAATCTATGTTCCAATATCTTTGGAGGTTCACAGAACGATATGGGACAATACAAGATTTTTGGCATTGCCTACGCTCAGTATGTAAAGGCCGACTTTGACTTCACTCGTAACCTGCTGAGCAGGGGCATGCGCGACCAGTTGGTCTTCCATTTTGGTTTGGGTATTGCCTATCCATACGGAAATAGTAAAGTTTTGCCTTTTGAAAAGCGATATTTCTCCGGCGGTGCCAACAGCGTGAGAGGATGGAGTGTAAGAAGTCTGGGACCAGGAAGATACAAGGACAAAGACGGCAGAATCAACTTTATTACCCAGACGGGAGACCTGAAGTTGGATATCAATTGGGAATACCGTACCCATCTGTTCTGGAAATTCGACGGTGCTCTCTTTGCCGATGCGGGCAATATCTGGACGCTCCGTAATTATGAGGCACAGCCAGGTGGGCAGTTCACACTGGCAGGAATCATCAAGGACCTGGCCTGCAGTTATGGAATGGGCCTTCGTCTGAATTTCGACTATTTCATCCTGCGCTTTGACTTGGGTATGAAAGCCATCAATCCTGCCTATCTGACAGAAGAGGAGGCCCATTATCCACTCATTCATCCCGACCTGAGCAGGGATCTGGCCTTCCATTTCGCCGTAGGAATGCCATTCTAAAAGGGTTAAATTAGCAGAAAAGGCCTACTTTTTTACTTTTTTACTTTTTTACCTTTAAATATTTTCGTACCTTTGCACGAAAATTGAAAAGTCATGTTGAAATTTATATCGTTTGGAAGTGGTAGCAGCGGTAATTGTTACTATCTCGGTACTGCCACGGACGGACTCATGATAGATATCGGCGTAGGAATACGTGCACTCAAGAAACACTGCAGAGACTACGGCATTCAGTTGAGTTCCGTGCGTCGTCTGTTGATTACGCACGACCATGCCGACCACATCAAATCGGTAGGTTCTTTCAGTTATGAGTATAAGGTTCCCGTCTATGCGACACCGTTGGTGCATCAGGGCATCGACCATAACTATTGCATCCAGCGGAAAGTGGCCGACGAGATGAAGATGATGCTGGAAGTGAACAAGCCCATGCAGTTGGGTGACTTTACGATAGAGGCTTTCCCTGTACCCCATGATGCCAGTGAGAATGTGGGTTATGAGATACAGGCTGAAGGTATCACCTTCGTGATCATTACGGATGTTGGAGCCATCACGGACGACATCAAAGAGCGGATCGGACGTGCCAACTATCTGGTGATCGAGGCCAATCATGACGTGGAGATGCTCAAGAGCGGTCCATATCCTGAATATCTGAAAAAAAGGATTCTTAGTGGAAGCGGACATCTGTCGAATGGAGAATGTGGGAAGGCCTTGGCTGAGAATATGACGGAGGGGCTCCGTCATGTATGGCTCTGTCATCTCAGTGAGGAGAATAACCATCCCGAGTTGGCCAGGAAGACGGTTGAGACCATCCTCAGAAGTTACGGCATTATTCCTGGTAAGGATATGAAACTGGAGGTGTTGCGCCGTCAGATGCCGTCGGAGGTGTATGAACTGACATAATGTAGAAAAGAAATATGAAAGAAGTCATCGTCAAAGATGCTGATCTGCAAAAGGCTGCGATGGAAGGTATGGATGCCTTCCTTCAGGTGTTTGTCAAAGCCATGTATGATGCCATTGGTGGTGAACTGACGACAGAGACCATGGCTGAGTTGAATGCAGACCAACTGACACTGTTGGCTTGGGATACCCTGCATCAGGAAGTGATGGATGGTGGTTTCGTACAACTGATCCATAACGGCTACGGTCCGTTTATCTTCAAGAATCCTGTGGCGAAGGTGCTCCGGCTCTGGGAGATGCGGGAACTCTCGAAACTGATCTATGAGGCCCATACGCTATGGCTTAAGCACAGAGAGAAGATCGAAAAGGACTGTACCGACGAAGAGTTCATGGCACTGTTTGAACAATTCCCAGACTTCGACGATCTGGATGATCAGTTCGTAGAGTACGAGGAGGAATGGACGGAGGATATAGCCCACTATGTCGATGATCATCTGGAACGTTTTGCGACGATTGAAGAGTAAAGATGAACAAGGAACAAGAACAACTCAGGAAGAAAAGTCCTATACAGATCAAGAACAAGAAGGCCTCGTTTGAGTACTTCTTCATAGAAACCTACACGGCAGGTATTGTCCTGACGGGTACGGAGATCAAGAGCATCCGTCTGGGTAAGGCCAGTCTGGTGGATACCTACTGCACCATCATCAACGGTGAACTGTGGGTGAAGGGCATGAGTGTAAGCCCTTATTTCTATGGTTCGTATAACAACCATGAGATGAAGCGTGACAGGAAACTCCTGCTGACCAAGAAGGAAATCCGCAGTCTGGCCAGTGCCACGAAACAGACGGGTTATACCATCGTGCCCTTGCTGGTGTTCATCGACGACAAGGGACGGGCCAAGATGGACATTGCCCTCTGCAAGGGTAAGAAGGAGTTCGATAAGCGCCAGACACTGAAAGAAAAAGAAGACAGGCGCGAGATGGATAGGGTGATGAAGCACTATTGAACATTGAAGATTGAACATTGAACATTGAAAAGGCTTAACGATATT
>JAFYPG010000201.1 GCA_017547605.1 Prevotella sp. | reverse complement strand
CTATGTTGGACGGTAGTTATACTATTACCACAGAATGGAAGGAGTTCACCTTCAAAGGCAAGGTTACTGCTGACCAGGCTGGTGGTAACGGCTTATCCACGATTGCCTTCAACCTGAATGTGCTGAAGGAAGCAAACAACTACTATTTCGACGATATGTCTTGGAAATCCCATACCAAGAAGCCGATAGGCGGAGGCGGCGCAACTCCTCAGACACCTGAGGAACTGCTGGATACACTGACCTACGCTATGGATCTGTGGATTGGTGGCATGATGGAGGCTTGTAAGAATGAGGATGGTACCGAGGTGCTCGTCAAGGCTTGGGATGTGGTGAATGAAGCCGTCTCAGGAGAAGACAAAGACGGTGACGGTATCTATGACCTGCAGCATGGTAAGGTAAAGATCAGTGACCTGAAGAAGAGTGATGACTTCTTCTGGCAGGACTACATGGGTGACCTTGAGTATGTCCGTACGGCAGTGAAGAAGGCCCGTCAATATGGTGGTACTGACCTGAAACTCTTCGTCAACGACTATAACCTTGAGAGCGATTGGGATCAGAACAAGAAACTGAAGAGCCTGATCGAATGGATCAAGAGGTGGGAGGCCGACGGTGTGACGAAGATCGACGGTATCGGTTCTCAGATGCACATCTCCTACTACATGAAGCCTGAGACGCAGGAAAGCAAGAAGAAGGCCATAGAGAACTCCTTCAAGTTGCTGGCCGAGTCAGGCAAACTTGTACGTATCTCCGAACTTGATATGGGTCTTGTGGATGCTGACGGCAATGATGTCAAGACTGCCGACGTTACCGAGGAACAGCACCACGCCATGGCAGAGTTCTATACTTGGATCATCAAGAAGTACAAGGAAATCATCCCAGCAGCCCAGCAGTGGGGTATCTGTCAGTGGTGCGCTACCGACAGTCCTGCAAACAGCGGCTGGCGTGCTAACCAACCTGTTGGTCTTTGGGATCAGAATTACTACCGCAAGCATACCTATGCCGGCTTTGCCGACGGTCTGAGCGGTGAATGATATTGTCTGGTATCACTGGACAATTTTAGAACTTTACATTGTTTTTAGAAGTCCGGGCTTGTGAAAGTCCGGACTTTGTACCTGAATTAGAGGTAAAAAGGTAAATAAGTAAAAAGGTAAAATATGAACTATAAAAAATTACTATCATTGTTACTCGTTGGCTGGGCCATGTCCGCAGCAGCTCAGTCTTCAACCGTCTGCAACGATGACGGTACCGTTACTTTCCAATATAAGAACGACCATGCGAAGGAGGTCCTGGTGGATGTGCAGTTTGCTGGACGCAATCCCATGCAGTATGACGAGAAGACCGGCCTTTGGACGGTTACCCTCGGCCCTGCGGCTCCTGACATGTATCCCTACTGCTTCGTCGTGGATGGCGTGAGCGTGATGGATCCCCAGTGCGACCAGTACTTCCCCAACGAGGGTTTCAAGAACAGTCTGCTGGAGATTCCCAGTCGTCAGGGCGCACTGGCCCATGACATCAAGGATGTGCCCCATGGCATGGTAGATTATATCCATTACTACTCCAAGAGCCTGGGTGCTACCAATCAGGCCATCGTCTGTCTGCCGCCCAGTTATTTCACTGACAAGGACAGGAAGTATCCTGTGTTCTATCTGATCAGTGGAACGACGGATACCGAGGAGGTGTATTACAAGGTAGGCCGCGCCAACTATATCCTCGACAATCTCATTGCCGAGGGTGCAGCCGAGGAGATGATCATCGTGATGCCTTACGGCAACCCCTATAAGTTGTTGCCTTCACAGCCCACGACAGGTATGCCCCAGACGATGTTCGGGAAGGATGTGTTCAGTATGGATCTGGTGAACGACCTGATGCCATACGTGGAACAGCATTTCCGTACGATCAACGATGCCGATCACCGTGCCATCGGCGGTTTCTCGCGTGGTGGTAACCAGGGACTGTCCAATGGTCTGCGTAACCTCGATAAGTTCTCTTACCTGTGCAGTTACAGTTCATTCACCTCGATGGATATCCCCGGGGTCTATGACAATGCCGACGATACGAACAGCAAGATTCACCTGTTCTGGTTGGGCGTGGGTACCGATGATTTCCTCTACGGTAATGCCCGCGACTATATGGAGTTCCTCGACAAGAAGGGTATCCGTTCGGTGAAGGAATTCACCCACGACAAGTTCGGTCATACCTGGATGAACGCCAAGTATTTTCT
Source organism: Prevotella sp. (assembly GCA_017547605.1). Taxonomy (GTDB): domain Bacteria; phylum Bacteroidota; class Bacteroidia; order Bacteroidales; family Bacteroidaceae; genus Prevotella. The sequence goes on along the minus strand of JAFYPG010000201.1, from coordinate 4,336 downwards.
GGACAAGACCCTGCGTCTGCTCTTCAAGCCCGAGGCTGCTGAGGCTGCCATGAAGAACGGTCAGCCTGCCCCTGCCGCCACTGGTCAGGAGCCGCAGTTCACGGCAGGTGTGATGGCCCGTCTGTTCCCCAAGCCCATCGTCTCGCCGGAATACAAATACGACAGCATCGTGTTCCGCTTCAAGGCACCCGATGCCAAGCTGGTATCGTTTGTGAGTGAGATGCTCGACCAGCCGCTTGCCATGCAGCGTGACAGCGACGGCATCTGGCAGGTGGAGATTGAGGACCATGTGTATGAGACCTACACCTATTATTTCCTTGTGGATGGTACGCCTGTGGCTGATCCCCAGAACATGTACCTCGCTCCATCCAAAGGATTCAAACCCAGCATCTGTGACAATCCTTCCAATGTCTATCATTACGCTGCCATGGCCGATATCGAGCATGGCATCGTGAGCTATGACATCACCAAGGGTGAGGCCACTTATATCCCTGCCTGCTGCGCTGGTGGCTGCTGCTGTAAGAAAGAGGAGGAGAAGCCCGCCATGATCCGTCTCGTGCCTGGCAAGGACGATACGATAGAGAGTTGGTTTAAGATCGGCGGTGCCGACGTGATGGCCGACAAACTCATTGCCCAGAAGAAGATCCGTCCTGTGATCATCACGACCAGCGACAAGGGTGAGGCCGTGGCTACCCTGCGTGCCGACGACTATAAGACATGGCCTGAGCGCCGTCAGGCATTAGAAAATATCTTACTACAACAGAAATGAGACTGATTGCAACAACCCTACTCTGTGCTGCCTGTCTGATGGCGGGGGCACAGAACCCCTTTGTACAGACCTGGTGTACCAGCGATCCCGCACCGATGGTGCACGATGGTACGATGTATGTCTATACCGGCCATGACGAGGACGGTGCCGACTTCTTCTGGATGCAGGAGTGGCGCGTGTATTCCACGCAGGACATGGTGAACTGGCAGGATCATGGTTCACCATTGGCTTTGGAGAGTTTCTCCTGGGCCGATGACCGTGCCTGGGCCTCGCAGACCATCGAGCGCGACGGTAAGTTCTATTGGTATATCTGTGCCCACTCGAAACTCTCGGGTGGCATGGCCATCGGTGTGGCCGTGGCAGATACGCCCACAGGTCCCTTCAAGGATGCCCTTGGTAAACCGCTCTTCGAGAATGGCTCGTGGGATCATATCGACCCCACGGTGATGATCGACGACGACGGTCAGGCATGGCTGATGTGGGGTAACCCCCGTGTGTATTACCTGAAGTTGAACCGCGACATGATCTCCTACTCAGGCGAACTGGGTATGCTCGACATGACGGAGGAGGCCTTCGGTGCCCCGTCGATGGACAAGCGCGAGAAGGGCAAGAAATATAAAGACTGCTATACTGAGGGTCCTTGGCTCCGCAAGGTCGATGCCTCGAAGTATAAGGTGGATCCCTCCAAGGCCTATCAGTTGCTCTATGCCGCTGGGGGTGTGCCAGAGCATATCTCTTATAGTACGGCTCCGTCGCCCTTAGGTCCCTGGACCTATGCAGGCGAGATCATGCCGCTCTGCGAGACGAATTCGTTTACGAACCACTGTGGTGTGGCCGACTACAAGGGTCATAGCTACTTCTTCTACCATACGGGTAAGTTGCCCAACGGAGGCGGCTTCGGTCGTAGTGTGGCCGTCGAGGAATTCAAGTATAATGCTGACGGCAGTTTCCCCACCATCATGCCGACGGACGAGGGTGTGCAGCCCATCGAGAAGTTCTGTCCTTACCGTAAGGTGGAGGCCGAGACAATGGCTTTCTCCAAGGGTATCAAGACGGAGCAGAACGACGAGGTAGGCGTCTATGTGACGGATATCCACAACGGCGACTATATCAAACTGCAGAACGTGTGCTTCTGTAACAAACTGCCCCGTACGTTCACGGCCCGTGTGGCCAGTGGTCTGCGTGGCGGACAGATCGAGGTGCGCATCGACAGTATCAAGGGACAACTGCTGGGGCGTCTCGAAGTACCTGCCACGGGAGGTTGGGAAAACTGGCAGACCATCACCATCGACTTAGACTATTCTCTCACCTCTCACCCCTTACCACTCACCTCTGATTTATATTTCGTGTTCACAGGCCGCAAGGGTCCAAAACTCTTCAACTTCGATTGGTGGGAGATGCGCGGACTGGAGCAGGTGAACATGCCACTCTTCCAGACGAAATATACGGCTGACCCCTCACCATTAGTGGTGGGTGACACCTTATTCTTATATACCTCGCACGACGCCTCGCCAGAGGATATCGCTGACGAGAACGAGAAGAGTTCGGCAGGTTTCTTCATGTATGACTGGCTGCTGTGGAGCACCACCGACATGGTGAACTGGACGGAGCACGGGGCTGTAGCCTCGCTGAAGGACTTCCCCTGGCGCTCGCGCGAGAACGGCGGTTGGGCCATCCAGACCGTGGAGCGCAATGGTAAGTACTACCTCTATGCGCCGTTGCATGGCCATGGTATCGGTGTGCTCGTGGCTGACTCGCCCTATGGTCCTTTCAAGGATCCTTTAGGCAAGCCGCTGGTGTGGGACCAGAGCAACTGGTTCGACATCGACCCCACGGTCTATACCGACGACGATGGCCAGGCCTATATGTACTGGGGTAATCCCCATACGTTCTGGGCCAAACTCGGCGAGGATATGATCTCGCTGACCAGTGAGGTGACGAAACTGCCCCATATCCCCAACTATCAGGAAGGGCCGTGGTTCTATAAGAGGAAAAGTCAGGGGTCAGTGGTTGAAGACCACTATTACCTTGGCTTTGCATCGACCTGCTGTCCTGAGGCATTAGGCTACGCCATGAGCGACTCGCCCACAGGTCCTTGGGAGTGGAAGGGCTACATCATGCAGCCCACCCAGCGCGACCGTGGTAACCACCCGGGCATCTGCGACTATAAGGGTCATTCGTATGTCTTCGGACAGAACTACGACCTGATGCACCTCGACACCTTCGTACACCATGAGCGTCGCTCGGTCTCGGCACAGGAGATTACCTATAACGCTGATGGCACCATCCAGGAGATTCCCTACTGGCTGGATCAGGAGCCGATGAAACAGCTCCACTGGCTGAACCCCTACCAGCGAGTTGAGGCTGAGACGATGGCCTGGGGTTACGGTCTGAAGAGTGCCAAGATGGGCATCCCCAACACGGGCATCGTGGCCGATATGCCTGAATCGACAGGTAAGAAGAATATGTATATCTACGACCTGAACGACGGTGAGTATATCCGTCTGCGCGGTGTCGATTTTGGTGAGAAGGGAGCCAGGCAGTTTGCCATCACGGCAGCCGCTGCAGGTGCCGCCACCGTCACCCTACGCCTCGACAGCAACAAGGGAGAGGTGATAGGCACCGCCGTCATCAAGAACACAGGATCAGTAGAGAACTATAAAGCCTTCACCGCTAAGGTGAAGAACGCCACAGGCGTCCATGACCTCTATCTCTGTTTCGACAAGACTCAGGGAGATGTTCGTCTGGACTGGTGGAAGTTTAATCAATAATCAAGATGAGAAAAATAGCATTTGTAATAACACTATTGACCATGCTACCATTAGGCATGAAGGCCGATGTGGATCCGGATTTCTATATCTACCTCTGTTTCGGTCAGTCGAACATGGAGGGTAACGCCACTCCAGAAGCACAAGATAAGGAATATGTCGATCCCCGCTTCCAGACACTGGCATGTGTCGATTTCAAGAACCCCAAGCGTACCATGGGAGAGTGGTACACGGCCTATCCTCCTATCGTCAGGGAAGGTACAGGATTAGGTATGGCCGACTATTTCGGACGTACGATGGTCAAGAACCTGCCCGAGAATGTCAGAGTGGGCGTAGTAGATGTGGCCATCGGAGGCACCAAACTCGAGGGCTTCATGCAGGATGAGGTGGGCGATTACATCGCTTCGATGAATCCGAAGACGGATGACTGGCTGATTGGCTATTTCGCTGCCTACGGCAACGATCCTTACCAGCGTCTGGTGGATATGGCGAAGATTGCCCAGCAGTCAGGCGTCATCAAGGGTGTCCTGCTCCATCAGGGCTGCTCGAACTGTGGAGATCCCAAATGGCCCGACATGGTGAAGCAGATCTACGACGACCTTCTGGCCGACCTCAATCTGAAGGCCGAAGACGTGCCTCTCTTTGCTGGAGAACTTGAGTATGCCAACATGGGTGGTGGCTGCTCCAGTCATAACGTACAGGTGAACCGTCTGCCAGAGGTGATTCCGACCGCTCACGTGGTATCCGCCGAGGATCTGCCAGGCAATGGCGTTGATCCCTGGCATTTCTCTGCGCAGGG
>JAFYPG010000200.1 GCA_017547605.1 Prevotella sp. | reverse complement strand
GCCCAAAAACGTGATGAGGCTTATGCCAACTACAAGGCCATGGAGGCTCAGATGAAGGCTGCCCAGAGTCAGTACGACATGGCTGTCAATGGCGCTCGTATGGAAGATAAGTTGGCTGCTGCCGCTCAGGTGGGACGTGCCAAGGGCGCTGTTAACGAAGTGAATTCCTATATCCATGAGACGGTGCAGATCGCTCAGATGGAGGGTGAGGTGAGTGACATCTACCCGAAGGTGGGCGAACTCGTAGGTACAGGGTCTCCCATTATGTCGATCTCATTGATGCAGGATATGTGGGGCACCTTCAATGTACGTGAGGACCAGTTGAACGGGATGCAGGTGGGCACGGAGTTTACAGCCTTTGTCCCAGCCTTCAACAAGGATATCAAGATGAAGGTCTATTACCTGAAAGACCAGGGTTCTTATGCAGTGTGGAAGGCTACAAAGGCCAATGGACAGTATGATTTGAAGACCTTTGAGGTGAAAGCCCGTCCTGTAGAGAAACTCGAAGGTCTTCGTCCTGGAATGTCACTGATTATAAAAAAATAAAAAGGTAAAAAGGTGAAGACCTTCCGTTTAATATGGCAGGTAGCGAAGCGTGAGTGTAAGATTCTCACGGTAAATCGCATTTATTTCTTCAGCATGGTGGTCTTCCCCCTGTTGGCGATGGTGTTCTTTACCTCGCTGATGGACGAGGGACTGCCTGAGGATATGCCTGTGGGTATCGTTGATCTCGACAATACCACGACCTCGCGCTCAATCATCCGTCGTCTGGATGCTTTCCAGAGTTCGAAGGTGGTGGCGCATTATCCTTCTGTGGCTGAGGCTCGCCGTGCCATTCAAGAAAACGAGATATACGCCTTTCTTTATATCCCCAAAGGTACGACAGACGATCTGTTGGCCAGTCGTCAGCCGAAGATCTCCTATTATTATAATATGACCTCGGTGATGTCGGGCTCTCTGTTGATGAGGGATCTGAAGACCATCTCCACCCTCGGTTCCGCTGGCGTGGGTCAGGCCACGATGCGTGCTAAGGGCTATACGCAGGAGCAGATCATGACTTTCTTGCAGCCCATTCGCATCAATCTGCATCAGGTGGCAAATCCTTGGACGAATTACAACTCATATCTCTCAACAGTGCTCGTGCCTGGTGTGATGATGTTGTTCATGTTTATGATCTCTGCCTATTCGTTGGGTATGGAACTGAAGTTCGGACGTGGTAAGGAGTGGCTGAAGATGGCTGATAATCGTATTGTGGTGGCTATCCTGGGTAAATTCCTGCCTCAGGCAGTAGTGTTCCTGTCACTGATCTTTTTCTATGAGTTCTATATGTATAGTATCATGCAATTCCCTCATCAGGGCGATTTGTGGGACATCATCCTTCTGTCGTTGCTTGAGGTATTTGGCTCCATCGGCTTTGGAATCTTTGCCTTTGGATTGACGCCATCACTCCGTATGTCGATGAGTATCTGCTCGCTCTGGGCTGTGCTCAGTTTCTCGCTGGCTGGTTTCACTTTTCCTGTGATGGGTATGGATGCGCCCATCCAGTCCGTGACGTGGCTCTTCCCCCTGCGGCATTATTACATGCTCTATCAGATCACGGTGTTCAACGGCTTCCCGCTCATTGATGCGTGGTTCCACTTCGTGGCACTTGTGGGCTTTACGCTGCTGCCGTGGTTTGTGGTCATGAAAATTAAAAACGCGATGCTTCATTATGTCTATATTCCATAAGATATCCAGTTGGTTTGAGGATGCCGCCTACATCTGGCGACAGGAGATCAAGCAGGTGTTCCGCGACGAGGGCGTGCTGATCTTCTGTGTCATCGTACCTTTGGTATATCCCTTGCTCTATTCGTGGATCTATAATAATGAGGTGGTGCACGAGGTGCCTGTGGTGGTCGTCGATCAGTCGCACAGTCAGCTTTCCCGTCAGTTCGTCCGTATGTGTGATGCATCGCCCGATGTGAAGATTGTCTCATACGCAGAAGACCTGGATGATGCCCAGTCGCTTGTCAGTCGTCAGATCGTGAAGGGTATTTATCTGATACCCTCAGATTTCGCGACGAAGATCAACCGTATGGAACAGGCTGTTGTCAGTGTCTATTGTGATATGTCGCTAATGCTCACGTATAAGGCTATCTATATGACGTCGATGCAGGTGTCTCAGGCAATGGGAGCGGAAATCCAGAAAAAGGTGTCGGGCAACTTTACGGATCGTGAGGATGCCATTACGACGCGTCCGCTGGATTTCGAGGACGTGCCTGCCTTCAATCCTGCTGGTGGTTATGGAAACTTTATTATTCCTGGAGTGCTGATGCTGATCCTTCAGCAGACGCTCGTATTGGGTATCGGACTGGCGGCTGGAACGGCTCGTGAGCGTAACCGCTATAGTGACCTGGTGCCTATCAACCGCTGTTATAGTGGTGTTTATAGGATTATTTGCGGTAAGGCACTCTGTTATCTGATGGTCTATGCCGTGATGTCTGCCTGGCTTACGATGGTGGTACCAAGACTATTCTCGTTTATTGCACTGATTCAATGGCAGGACCTGCTGGCCTTGCTGGTGCCCTACCTGTTGGCGTGTACCTTCTTTGGTATGACGGTGTCTTGTCTGGTTCACTACCGTGAGAATGTGATGCTGCTCATGGTCTTTATATCCCTGCCGTTGTTGTTCCTTACGGGTGTGTCATGGCCGCAGTCCAACATCCCTGGTGCTTGGCAGGGTATCTCATGGCTCTTCCCCAGCACCTTTGGCGTCAGGGCTTTTGTGCGGATGAACACGATGGGTGGCGTGCTGAGTGATGTCGTTCCAGAGATCCGTTGCCTGTGGATCCAGGCTGCCGCCTATTTCGGCTTTGCCTGCATTGTCTATGGTGTCGAGAAGCGTCGTGCCTATCGTCATGCCCACGAGCGTTTTGAGTTACTCCGTAAGAAACGTGAGATCCGTCTGCAGCTGAAGGGGAAGAAAGTAGGTGAATGATGACAAATGAAGAGTTGTTGAATAAGACGATCAGCTTTCTGCGCTTCCCGCTGACAGTAGGGGTCGTTTTCATTCACTTCAATCTGGCAGAGCACGGTTTTACAATTCATGGTGTTACGTATGGACTCGATCATCCTGCGTGGTACGATTTCCTGATTAATTTCTTCAGTGAGGTGCTGCCTCAAATTGGTGTTCCTCTCTTTTTTATCATATCAGGCTTTCTGTTTTTCTATCGTGCCGATTTTGATGGTAATGTCTATAAGAAGAAACTACGGAAAAGGGTCAGGACGCTCCTGATACCCTATCTCTTGTGGAACCTGATAGCCATCTTGGTTCATGCCGTTTATCTGATCTCATTTCTGTTCCCTCATGCTACTCAGGAGGAGATGCATTTCTCTTTTATGCGCATCCTCAAAACCTTCTTTGCCAATATCCCCAACGAGGGTATCTTTGTGATGCCGGCAGAGGATACCATTACGGCGTATTCGGGTTTCATTTATCCGATCAACCTGCCCATGTGGTATGTGCGTGAACTGATGGTGATGATTCTGTTGACGCCTGTCATCTTCTGGCTGATGAAGCGGATGGGGAAATGGTTGGTGATAGTCTTGGGGCTGATCTATTACTTCTATCAACCCATAGTCATGCCCAATGGCGGATGGAGTGTCTTAATGTGTCAGGCAGCTTTCTTCTTCTCATGGGGGGCCTACTACAGCATCCACAAGATCAACTTTGTGGAAAGCCTCAGGCAATACCGTTATGCACCGCTGATCTACCTTCCGATAGCCATTGCTGACACCTTGACGAAAGGTACTACTTATAACCTGTATATCCATCAGGCGGGAATCCTTTTCGGTATCGCCTCTGTCGTCGTTATCGTGGCTTTCCTGTTGGAATCCGGGAAAGTGAAGGTGAATACCACACTGGCCAATTCCAGTTTCTTTGTCTATGCACTCCATACCTTAATCATAGCAGAAGTCGGCAAG
>JAFYPG010000199.1 GCA_017547605.1 Prevotella sp. | reverse complement strand
CTCGATGTCGAAGACGGCGCAGCCAGGATTTGAGATCGTCTCGCCAAACACGGCCTTCGTGTTTGGACGGAAGGCAGCCTGAATCTCCTCGTCGGAGGCTTCCTGTGAGATAAACGTACAGTCGATGCCAAGTTTCTTCAGCGTCACGCCAAAGAGGTTATACGTACCACCATAGATCTCGTTGGAGGTGATGAAGTGGTCGCCAGCCTGACAGATGTTGAAGATGGCGTAGAAGTTGGCGGCCTGACCAGACGATGTCAGTACAGCGCCCACACCGCCTTCAAGGGTGGCGATCTTCGCTGCCACGGCATCGTTCGTGGGGTTCTGCAGACGGGTGTAGAAATAGCCCTCCTTTTCCAGGTCAAACAACTTGGCCATCTCGTCAGAGTCGTCGTACTTAAATGTCGTACTCTGGATGATAGGCAACTCTATCGGTTCTCCGTTCTTGGCCTTGTAGCCTGCCTGTACGCAGAGCGTGCCTTGTCTTAATTTCTTGTCCATTATTTTGTCGGTTTTATATTTTTATTCTATTTCACGGTTATTTTTTCTGTGGTGAATGCTGAAAGCATGTCGAAGATCTGCTTCAGGTCGGGATAGTTTTTCTCTGAGTGCGAGATCTTATTGATGCTGAACTGACTCGATATCTGCACCTTCCCGTCGCTGGATGTGGTGAAGATGCGACCTTCTAACCCCTTGTCAGGCGTGGTGATGATGGTATTCCTGGGCTCTCCTACAAGGGACATTCCTTCGGGCAGGGCGATATTCATTACCACACGCTCCGTGCCTGTGCTACCAAACTCCACGGGCATCTTTCTCGTTTCAGCCTTGAAAGGATTCTCCACAGGCTGGGGATAAGGACAAAGGCAGATCTGGCCGTCTTTTACCTCGCCCAGAATCTCGATGTCCGTCTTCTCTGTAGCGTCAGGAGCAAACTCACTGATGCCTTTTTCCTGACGGTATTTCATGGCTGCCAGACCTTCATAACGCGTGGTCTGCGTACCTGTCAGTTTCCCGTCGGCGGAGAGTACTGCATCGATGATGGTGTTCTTCTGCGACTTCGTAATCTTCTGCAAGTTCACCCACTGGCTCTTCTTACCCTTCATTACCAGTCTGGCCTTCTCTACGAGGAGTGGTTCAGATAGCACGTTCAGGTAACCGTTCTTCGATGAGGCATCTAAGTAGGTGTAAGTGCTGCCGACCTTCGGCAGGATGGCAACGACAAACGAAGAAAGTTTCGTGATGGAAGGGAAGTTATGGGGCATCAGACCTAAGTCACGTGTTCTGAGAACAACGGGCGCAGCCGTGATTCCTACCTCCTGTAACGATTGGATAAGCAGCATGTTGATGTCGGCATTTGAGCCGCTGCCTTTTTTCAGGGTCTCCGACGTGTTGGCGGGCCACATCTTATAAGTGCCATCCCAATTCACGTGGCTTATCACCAGCTTAAATACTGCTGCAGCCCGTTCCTGTTCGCTGGCAATCTCCCCGATCTTAGCCTCTTGCAGTTCTTTGGCAAGCGGACTGTGGTCATTGAGTTGCTTGCCAAGATCGGCATCGTCGAGCAGCATCTGGTCGATTTGCTCCCACGTCTTGGCATAGTCGAGCATCATGGTGCCGCGCAGGCTGTATTGTTTCAGTTCAGCGGTGAGACCAGCGCAATGATCGCCTGTATTCCAGACATAGTCATCTTTTGGCATTGCTGTCAGGTCGCGTCCCACACAGACGTAATGGTTGGTGTTTACCACTGTAGGAGCAGCCAGGGGATCGCTCTCCAACTTGTACCTCATCGTTCCCTGCACGCAGGTACAGGTGAGTCGCTGGATTCCATGCTCCTCCAGATTGAAGATCAGGTAGTTGGGAATCTCCATGTCCAACTTGGCATAAACTACGGGAATCTCGCATTGGGCATACCAGTCGCGCAGTTGCCAGAACAGTTCGCTGTGCAGACAATACTCGATTTCAATCACAGTACCGACTTTTACATCAGGAACTGTAAACTCTATCTGGTGGTGCTGTTTGTCGATTTCTGTCTTAATGATATCGCTCTTTTTCAGTACGCTCTTCACCACCTTGCCGTTATCCATATTAAAGGCTGTAGCTTTCAGGTCTTCCACGCTCTCGTCAGAATAGTTCCCAAGGGCATCCTCCATGAGCGATCCGTTCTGACTATCGAAATAACTATTGGTACTGCTTATCCCTGTCGTGGTTGATTTCAGAGAGAACTTGGAGCCCCCAACGGTGTCAGTACTCTGGTTTTTCAAGAAAGGTATCACTATATGGGCCTGGCGTGCCCCTTCTGGTTTTAGCACTTTGATACGGTACTTCTCGTGATAATCTACCAAATAGCCGCTTATCTGTACGGTATAGTTGACATCAGTTAGTCGGCAAAGCATTACGGCCTCGGCCTCTGGTTCTGCAGCATACGTGGTCATCTGCAGTTCTTCCTTGGTGGGCTTGCCGAATTTCATGTTGATGTCCTGTGCCTGTACCGTCATACAGGGCATCGCCAGCAACAGCAAAGATTTTAATAGTTTTAGTTTCATGTTTCTTGATCTAGTTTATTTCGTTGCAAATGTGAAGACAAGATCCTGTAGCGTACAGAGCGACTTCTCCTTGGTGTCAGACTTGAAGACGAAGAAGATGGCGTGCTTGCCTGCAAGGTCATTCTTCTTGATTTCATCGCTGATACCTATCGCCATGGTCGTGATGGCTTTTGGCATGTCGGTTGTTAACTGACCTTCGCCAATCTTCTTGCCACCCTGAGAAGTCCAGGGACGGTCCATCATGACTTCGATGGTACCGTCGATACCTTCAGGGATGAGATTCACGCAGAGCATCAGATTATCCTCATTAGCCAGTCGCTCAGCCTCGAAGTTGAAGTACTTATAGCCCACGATAGAACCGTCGGTATTGTTCACCACGAAATTGGTATTGTTCTTGAGGTCGTAGGGTTCGGCGAAGTTCGTCTCTGTGCCGTACGATGAAGCCACGTATGAGCCGTAATAGGTATTGTTGGGCCAGTTGTGCTCAGCCACCTTCGGACCTGTGTACCAGCAACAGATACCTGCTGAGTGCGACTCAAAGGTATCGAGGCCCTCAAGGGCGAAGCCGTTACTGTTGTACTCACCCTCAGAGATTTCCACCTTGCCGCCTTTACCTTCTTCCACCTTCATCTCGATGGGAGCCACCATGGCCTGACGGGCATACTCGTCAGTACCTGTCTGACGATGATAGAACACGTACCATTGACCATTCACCTCGCAGATCGAACCGTGCGTATTGCCGTCGGGTGTAGCCGAAGCGATCGTATCACCCTGTTCGTTGATCTCACGGGCACGTCCGTCGATGATCGTGCCACCGTAAGTCCAGGGACCTAAGGGCTGGTCGCTGTAGCAGTAGGCGAGGGTATAGTTGGATACGGGCATTCCGAACTCGCCGTCTTTAGTAAAGCGGCTGTAGATAAACACATACTTATCTTTGATCTTGCGGATGCTCGAAGCCTCGAAGAAACTGAAGATGCCAGGCTCGTTACGTCCTGATATCATACCATCGACGATTTGTGTGCCAGGCTTGACGGTACACATTGTGGCAGGGTCGATCTCTGCGGCATACGAGTGCTCAAAGCCCCAGTAGCCATACACGCGCCCGTCATCATCCACGAACACGGCGGGGTCGAAGCCATAGATACCATCTACCTGGTTGGCATCGTCATCCTTCCAGTTGCACACCTCGAAGGGACCGTCAGGACGATCGCTTTTGGCGATCAGACCATTACGATAGCCCGTCTGGTCGTTGGGGAACAGATAATAGGTTTTCTTACCAGTAGAGTCCGTCACCAGTGCCACGTCGGGGGCATAGAGCACATCTGCTGTTCCTGCTGAGTCGAAGGGCTCACCCTTGGCGTTCTTATCCACCACGAGAATCGTGCCGTCGTAGCGCCAGTTGTTCAGACTATCGACAGATGCCGACCATACCACCTGGTCGCGCCCACAATAAGCCGTCACCAAGTCATCGTGCGAACCGTAGATATAGACGCGCTGCTTTCCTGGTTGGTCTGGATCCTCAAACACGTAAGGCTCTCCGTCGGGGATGTGTTCCCAGAGGGGGAGGTAAGGGTTACCAATAGTGGTGAGTCCGGATTTCTCGGTCTGTGCCTGTTGGGCACAGGAGACGGTCATCATGGCGCAACAAACGGCGGCCACGGACCATGCAAGGGCTTTTGATTTCATATGTTCTTATTGTTATTTGTCTATTCAATTACTTTGATCTGTGTCTCTCCAAGATCCATTTCTGGCTGAGGACGGAAACGGATGGTCTGCGTCTCCCAGTCCATTGACTCGATGATCGCGATAGACTCCAACTGATAGCCCTCCTCACGGAGCATACGACCACCTTTCTGCTGACCTTTTTCGATAGCAATACCGATACCAGCCACCTCTCCACCTGCCTGATGCACTAGGTCGATGAGTGCGTGGATGGCCTGACCATCGGCCAAGAAATCATCAACGATAAGTACCTTTTCAGAGGCTTGGAGATAGGGACGGGAGATGAAGACATTGTTCATCTTCTTATGGGTAAACGAGTAGGCCTGTGACACGTACTTGTCATCAGTGCTGTTGGCTGTCTCGCTCTTCTTGGCAAACACCACGGGCACGTCGTAGAGGTCGCCCAATAGGGTAGCAATGGCGATGCCACTGGCCTCGATGGTCAGTACCTTGTTCACCTCGATACCCTTAAAACGACGTTTGAACTCGTACGCCATCTGGCGCATGATGTCAATGTCTATCTGGTGGTTTAGGAAACTATCCACCTTTAGGATGTTTCCTGGCTTGATAACACCATCGACTAAAATCTTCTCCTCAAGGAAATTCATATTAATCAGGTCTTTTGTTTTCGGCATTTGAACTGCAAAGGTAAGAAAAAGAATTGAGAAGACACATATATCTTCCAAAAAAATGCGCGAAAGACATGAAAAATGATTATCTTTGCCGCTGATATGGAACAACAGCACCAATACATCAAGCAGTTTCCCGAACTCTTCAAGGGAAAGAAGGTGCTCTACGTCCACGGTTTTGCATCGTCAGGACAGTCGGGCACAGTGACGCGTATCCGTCAGGTATTACCCAATGCAGAGGTGATCGCCCCTGATATACCTATTGCGCCTCAGGAGGCCATCATATTATTAAATAAGGTGTGTGCTCAAGAGCAGCCCGATCTCATCATTGGTACCTCGATGGGTGGTATGTATGCCGAGATGCTCTATGGCTACGACCGCATTCTCGTGAACCCCGCCTTTGAGATGGGTGAGACGATGAAGGAGCACGGCATGATCGGGGCCCAGCATTTCCAGAATCCCCGTCAGGACGGTGTGCAGGACTTCATCGTCACCAAGGCGCTCGTCAAGGAATACAAGGAGATCACGGAACGGTGTCTCTCGCAAGTGACGCCCGAGGAACAGGGGTGTGTCTGGGGACTCTTTGGTGATGAGGATACCACCGTGAACACCTACGACCTGTTCCATAGTCATTATCCCACGGCCATCCGCTTCCATGGCGAGCACCGTATGAACGACCACTCGTTCATGCACTCCGTAGTGCCTGTGATCCGTTGGGTGGATGACAGACAGTCGGGCCGCGAACGCCCGATTATCTATATCGACGTGAATACGTTGATGGATAGTTGGAAGAAACCGTTGGGTTCCTCACAGAAGACCATCCGCACATTGTTGGAGACCTACCAACTCTTCTTCGTGGCGGCAGCCCCTGCAGAATCCCAGTATTATACAGATATCAATGCCTGGCTCTACGAGTACATCAACGTACCCGCCTACGGCCACACTGTGTTTACCAAACAAAAAAGCCTTCTCTATGGCGACTATCTGATCGACATAGAGAAGACCGAGGGAATGGCGACACTTATCCAGTTTGGTACGGATACCTTCAAGACCTGGGACGATATCGCCGACTACTTCTCCCGCCTCGGCGGACAGTAGTTATTTGATGGCTCCAGCAACAATTTCCGCAATCCTGCGTGCCCCCTTGCCGTCGGGGTGAATACCGTCGTCCAGCATCTTGTCGGCATCACCAGCGAAGAGCGTGTGCAGGTCGATGATCCTCAGACCGTACTTCTGAGCCACTTCCTGCTGGATGGGAATCACACCGTTCACGATGATCGAGTCGTTGATATCCCAACTCGTCTTAAGGGCGGGGATAGGCGTGCAGAGGTAGATCAGCGGCTTGGTGGGAACAAACGCCCGTGCCCGCTTGTTCTTCTT
>JAFYPG010000198.1 GCA_017547605.1 Prevotella sp. | reverse complement strand
CCCAACTCCTACGCCTTCCGCACCCCCACGAGTTACGGTCACCTGCTGAAGGAAGCCGGTTTCGACTTCCTGAGCATGGCCAACAACCACGCCAATGATTTTGGTCTGGAGGGCATCGAATCGACAGAAAACGTGTTAGACGAGCAGGGTATCCTTTACGCTGGTATAGCCGGACGTGTGGAGAGCGCCGTCATCGAGCGCAAGGGACTGACCATCGGACTCTGTGCCTTCGGCCATAACAGTTACACACTGAAGCATACGGACCTCAACACTGTAGGCCGCATCGTAGATGACCTCGTGAGCCGTTGTGACCTCGTCATCGTCTCCTTCCACGGAGGTGCTGAGGGACGCACGAAGAGCCACCTGCCCTATGGACCGGAGACCTTCCTCGGCGAAAATCGCGGTAGTCTGCGCCAACTGGCACATTTCTGCATCGACCACGGGGCAGACATCGTCTATGGACACGGCCCTCACGTAGTACGCGCCATGGAGGTCTATAAAGACCGTTTCATCGCCTACAGCCTCGGTAATTTCTGTACCCCCTATAACGTCAGTCTGACAGGTATCTCTGGTTATGCCCCCGTCGTGGAGATCAACATCAATGCCGACGGCTCGTTTATCGACGGAAAGATCCACTCCTTCCTGCAGACACGCGGCATCGGTCCCCGTGAGGATGCCACAGGAAGTGTCGCCCGCGAAATCAGAAATCTAAGCAACACCGACATCCCTCAAAGTCAGGCGACTATCGATGCTCAGGGCAACATCAGCCTGAAGTAGAAAACGCTAAAAAGCGACTGAAAGTGTTAAAAGTACACAAAATACACCTTATATATTGCATATTTTCAGTATTAATTACTACCTTTGCACCGACTTTTTGCAATTTGAACATTACAATCGTATGAATATAAATATTAAGAAATTTATCTTTTTTGCGTTCACAGCTCTGGCAGCAACCCCTGCCACAGCACAGGATCTGTTGGCAAAACAGGCCCCCATTGACCGCAAAATGAAAGCCGTTGATTCCATCGTTCTCAACAAACTGATTATCGAAGAGGAGCGTTACAATCCTTCTACCGATCTCTATGAGGACTGGAACAACGTATATGCCCATCGTGAGACTGCACTGCCCGACTCTTTCCGCATCGACCTCCGTGGTTTCTGCATGCCGACACCGAGTCGCGTGGTGACTTCTAACTTTGGTGCCCGCTGGGGACGCCAGCATAAGGGTCTTGATATCAAGGTCTATGTGGGTGATACCATCCGCGCCGCTTTCAGCGGTAAGATCCGCATCGTGAAATACGAGCCCAAGGGCTATGGTAAATATGTTGTGATCCGTCACCATAACGGTCTGGAGACCATTTACGGACACATGTCGAAGCATCTGGTTGTAGAGAATCAGGAAGTGAAGGCTGGTGATCCTATCGGTCTCGGTGGTAACACAGGCCGTAGCACAGGTTCTCACCTGCACTTCGAGACCCGTCTCTGTGGCGTGGCCCTGAACCCGGCCCTGATGTTCGACTTCCACAACCAGGACGTCACAGGCGACTTCTACAATTTCCGTCGCAACCGTTATGCCGCCGAGTCTGCACAGGCTACCCGCCTGCGTGGTGTCAATGGCAGCAGCAATAGCAGTGTCAGTGGTGACGATGAGGATTCCGACCTCGCCGTTACAGCCCCCAAGGCTTCCTATGCAAAGGCTTCCCGCTACCATAAGGTGAAGAAGGGTGAGACCCTCCAGTCTATCGCCCGCAAGTGCCACACCACAGTGGATGCTCTCTGTAAAGCCAACCGCATCAGCAAGACCAAACGCCTGATGCCCGGACAGATTCTGAAGTACAATTAATCAATCTAAACATATACCAAGAAAGGCTTCCTCAAAACGGGAAGCCTTTCTTTATTTAATTAGGAATATTCATATTCCCCTGCTACTTCAATGTTTTTATCAAGAACTGGGCGACGATGTCCGTCGAGCGATAGATGTTCTGAGAGAAACCGTGATCGAAATACTCCTGAAGCACGTACTCGCTGCCAGGCCATATCTGATGGAAACGCTCGCCATAGGTATAAGGCACCACGCGGTCGGCATTACCATGGACAATGAGGGCCGGTCCCTGATACTTCGCGGCCGTCTCGTAGATAGGCAGTGAGAAAGCCGTGCGGATATAGTTGCCACCAAGTTTCAGACCTCCGTAAAGTTCGACGTATTCACCGGGATCGAAAGGATCATAGTTCTTACCCATCGTATTGCCTCGGATGGCATCATCACGGAGCACGGCGGCTGGCGCCATCAGTGCCACGGCCTTGAAGGCGGGCTCACCCACCGCCTCACTAAGTTCTCCGGCGGTCATTGCTGCCACAACTCCACCCTGAGAATGGCCGACGATGGCCAGATCACTGACATAGCGCAGGTCACGCACGTATTCCACTACCTTCTTGGCATCCTCAATCTCGTTGGGCACCGTCATGTCCTTGAACTCACCCTCGCTCTCTCCGTGACCGTTGAAGTCGAAGCGGATACTGGCAATGCCATGCGCCTGTAAAGTGTCACAGATCAGTTCAAACATCGGACCGTCCTTCGTGCCGCTGAAGCCATGACAGAACACCACCATCGGGCACTGCTCGCCTGACTGTAATTCGGGTTTCTGGATGAGCGCCTTCAAACGACCGTGATCGCCATCGATAAAGACTGTCTCACCTTTACCTGAGCCCGCATAAGCACCCGTGGTAAATTCTTTCAGGTACTTATCAACCTTATAGGTGAGCACCGTAGAGAGTTTCACCTCACCGTCTGGACCCACAACGACCATCGAGGGGATCCACTTCACGCCATAGGCCTTGGCGATGTCGGTTTCCTTGAACTTCTTCAGTTCACTCACCTGAGGATACGCGATACCAAACTTCTCAATAGCCTTCTTCCAGGCTTCCACATCGGTATCCATCGAGATGCCGAGGAACTCAATACCGTTCTGCTGATAAGTCTGATACATCCGCACCACCTCAGGGGCATCCTTACGGCAGTCAGGACACCACGAAGCCCAAAAGTCGAGCACGACGGTCTTGCCCTTTGCCCACTTCGCGAACTGGAACTTCTTGCCGTCGGGCGTCTGCATTCTGAAGTCCGGTGCAGGTGTCCCTGGCTGGATCAACTCTGTTGCATACTTGCTGTCCATGTCCTTCTCCGGACCGAACTGCGCCTTCACTTCTACCGCTGTTCCCATCAGGACACAGACGGCCAATAATCTGAATATCTTCATCTTTCGCATATTTTTCTGCAAAAATACGAAAAATATGGGAATTTATTTCTATCTTTGCAGAAAATTTTAAAACTATAAATCTTATGTTAGACAAGGAAAGAGGGCTTTACATTGCCCATTGCGCTAACGGCGCGCTCAGCATTACAGGTAAGATGGCAAACCGTCATGGACTCATTGCCGGTGCCACAGGTACAGGAAAGACCGTTACCTTGCAGGTGATGGCCGAGACATTCTGTCAGGCAGGCGTACCCTGTTTTATGGCCGACATGAAGGGCGACCTGAGTGGTATCTCACAGGTAGGAAAGCTCAGCGGATTCATTGAGAAGCGTATGCCCGAGTTCGGCATCGAGAATCCCGAGTTCCAGGCTTGTCCTGTACGTTTCTTCGATGTCTATGGTGAACAGGGCCATCCCATGCGTGCCACCATCAGTCAGATGGGGCCGATGCTACTCTCCCGTCTGCTCCAGTTGAACGAGACCCAGGACGGTGTGCTGAACATCGTGTTCCGCATCGCCGACGACCGCGGTCTGCTGCTGCTCGACCTGAAGGATCTGCAGGCTATGCTCGACTGGGTGTCCAAACATGCCAAGGAATATACCACGAAATACGGCAATATCTCTGCCCAGACCATCGGTGCCATCCAGCGCGCCCTGCTCCAGTTGGAGACCCAAGGAGCCGACAAGTTCTTCGGTGAGCCGTCTTTCGATATCTACGACCTCATGCAGACAGAAGGCGGCAAGGGTATCATGAACGTACTGGCTGCCGACAAACTGATGATGCAGCCTAAGCTCTACTCCACCTTCCTGCTGTGGTTGCTCTCCGAACTCTACTCCACCCTGCCTGAGGTGGGTGATATGGAACTGCCGAAACTCGTGTTCTTCTTCGACGAGGCTCACATGCTCTTCACCGATACCTCGAAGGCACTGCTTGACAAGATTGAGCAGGTGATCCGTCTGATCCGTTCCAAGGGCGTGGGTATCTACTTCATCACCCAGAGTCCTACGGACATCCCCGAGAACATCCTCGGACAACTTGGTAACCGTGTGCAGCATGCCCTCCGCGCCTACACACCGAAGGACCAGAAAGCCGTGAAGACCGCCGCCGATACCTTCCGTGCCAATCCGGAGTTCAAGACCGACGAGGCCATCATGAACCTGGAGACGGGTGAGGCGCTCGTCAGCTTCCTCGACGCCAAGGGAGCCCCAGGTATCGTGGAGCGCGCAAAAATCCTGTTCCCATTGTCACAGATCGGTGCCGTCACAGAAGGCCAGCGTCTCGATATTATCAAGCAGAGCCGCATCTTCGGCAAGTACGACACACCTATCGATCGTGAGAGTGCCTTCGAGGTGCTGATGGCCGAAGCCGAACAGCAACTCGCAGCACAAGAGGAGGAAGCCGCTGCCAAGGCTGAGGAGAAAGAGGCTGCCAAGGGTAAAAAGAAGTCGGGTATGATGAGTAAGGTATGGAAGGCTGTCATCACGGCCGTCACCTCTACCCTCGCCACCATCCTCGGCACCTACGTCAGCGACAAAGTGACAGGTAAGAAGACGAAGTCGAAGACCTCCGCCACGGGTCGTGTGGTGAAGAATGCCACCAGTGCAGCCACCCGTTCCGTTACCAGGGAACTGACACGCGACATCCTCGGCAACCTCATCAAATAAGGCAGAAGCAGCCACCAGCCTTGTATGTATATGAACTTATCAAGAGCAATCGTCATTACTCTGATAAGTAT
>JAFYPG010000197.1 GCA_017547605.1 Prevotella sp. | reverse complement strand
GCCGTAGGTTGGAGAACAGGGGTACGGATGCCCCTGATGTCATCGACCAGCGCATCGCAAGGGCGGAGTTCGAACTGACCTTTGCCGATAAGTTCGACCGTGTGGTCATCAACGACATCCTGGAATATGCTGAGGCTGACGCACTGGAGATCATACAGACATTCTTGAATGATTAAGACGGGCATCTTTGGCGGGTCGTTTAACCCCATCCATAATGGACATATCTCGCTGGCCCGGCAACTGAAGGAAAAGGCGGGACTTGACGAGGTATGGCTGATGGTGTCGCCCCAGAATCCCCTGAAACATGCTGATGACCTGCTCAGCGATGAGGCTCGTCTTGAGATGGCGCGCAGAGCCCTGAAGAACGAAGAGGGCATCATCGCCAGCGACTATGAGATGCACCTGCCGAAACCCTCTTATACATGGAATACCCTACAAGCCCTCTCGAAGGATTATCCTGACCGTGAGTTCGTGCTGATGATCGGTGGCGATAACTGGGATCTTTTCGACCGCTGGTATCGCGCCGAGGATATCAAGACGAACTATGAGATCGTGGTATATACCAGGACGCCTGGCGATCCTGGGTTTATCGATATCTCCAGCACGGAGATCCGCCAGCGGATCCGTGAGGGGAAGAGCATCCGGAAACTGGTGCCGAGAACTGTGGAGGCAATGATCAAGAAGAACGGTTACTATGCTTAGGCGACTGAACATATTCAAGTGGATAGGGTGGCTGTTCGCTCCGATAGAGAGGAACGGCGCCTTCTTCGTGTTTATGTTCGCCTTAGGCTACTTATGCACACAGGTGGAACTTCCCTTGCATGTGAACAATGCGGAGCCCTACGACCTGTCGGCCACGGAACTCTTCTTCGATCTTTACCTCGTCTGTGTGCTGTTAGCGCTCATCCCCCGTAAGGTGCGCTTCTGGGTGAGGATTCCCCTATACCTGATTCTCTATGGCACGGCTATCGTCGATATGTATTGCTATGTGCGCTTCGAATCGACGCTGACGCCGACGATGCTGATGCTCGTCAACGAGACCACCCCCCAGGAGGCCGGCGAGTTTCTCTCTGGTTATCTTAGTTGGGATATCCTGCTCTCGCCTGTGGGCTATGTCCTGCTCATCCTCTTGGCGCATATCCTCTGGACCATCCTCCGCAGCGTCTTCCGTCGTATGAGGAAACGGCTGATCCTGCCCACCCTGAACCCCAGACTCACGGACGTCCTGGTGACGGCTGTCAGGTGCGTTTTGGGCATCGCCATCGTCTGGCTGATGATCAATGCGTGGTTGGATTGCCAGCCCAATAAGGAGGCCATCCATAAGTTGATGACGAAAGAGACCATCGGCGAGGTGGAGCACCAGTTGACGCAGAAGCCGAGGCCTGAACTCTACCTGCCCATCTACCGGCTGGTGTTCAGTCTCTATGCCAACAGCCTTGCCTCGGATCAGTTGGAGACGTTAGTCACGGTGAAGAACGAGGTGCAGGTGGATAGTTGTACCTTCCGCGTGCCGAACATTGTATTGATCATCGGCGAGAGTTATAACAAGCACCACTCCCAACTCTATGGCTACAACATGCCGACGACACCCCGTCAGTTGGCCTTGGCAGAGGAGGGGAGTCTGGTGCCCTTTACTGATGTGGTGGCGCCGTGGAACCTGACGAGTTACGTGTTCAAGAATGTGCTGTCACTCCATACCGTTGGCGACCCAGGGGAGTGGAGTGATAGTCCGCTCTTCCCCGAGGTGTTCCGCAAGGCGGGCTATCACGTGACGTTCATCACCAACCAGTTCCTGCCTGAAGCCGGTGAGGCGGTCTATGACTTCAGTGGCGGCTTTTTCCTGAACAATACTGAGTTGAGCAAGGCGCAGTTCGATACACGCAACATGCGTCTCCATCAGTTTGATGAAGGTGTGCTTGAGGAATACGACTCCTTGAAGCGGGAAGACAAGGCGAACTTGGTCATCCTTCATCTGTTAGGCCAGCATGTGATGTATAAGGAGCGTTATCCGCAAAAGACCCGCAAACACCTGTTGGCACCGATGTACGACCGTCCTGACCTGACTAACAAACAGAAACTTATCGTGGCCGACTACGACAACTCCGTGCTCTATAACGACTCCATCGTCGTGGCCGTCACTCAGAAGTTTGCCGATAAGGATGCTATAGTCATCTATATGTCTGACCATGGCGAAGAGATCTTCAATGGCAAACCCTATATGTACGGGCGGATGCACTCGTCGAACATCGACTATCGTCTGGCGCGTGAGGAGTTCGAGATCCCGTTCTGGATATGGGGTTCGCCAGTATATAGAGAGAACCATCCCTACGGCTGGAAAGCGATACAGGCCGCTAAAGACCGTCCGATGATGACCGACTGTCTGGCCCATCTGTTACTTTATTTAGGTGGAATCTATACAAAGGATTACCGCGAAGCGTATAATGTGATCAGTCCCAATTATAATAGTGAGCGCCCTCGTATCCTGAAGGGGACAACAGACTATAACACGCTGAAGAGGAATGGAGAG
>JAFYPG010000196.1 GCA_017547605.1 Prevotella sp. | reverse complement strand
TTGTAGTGAATCGTCATCCACCCTTTGTCAACCAGCATAAAGGCGAAGCAGGAAACGAATCCCCGCAACAGGTTAGAACGAAGGATTTTCGTCCTGTCTGTTTCCAGGCAGTACATCCCGCTGTCCCAGCCTTTTTCGGGCAAGTCGTCGCCTACAAATATTGGCAGATATTCATTCAACGTGTACATATCGGGGGCAAAGATACAAATTATTTTTTATAGTTGTATCGTTTCAGACAATTTTTGTATTGTTTCAGATTTGGATTCATAGGAAATAGATCGTATCTTTGCAATCGAAATAGGAAACAAATATCAATATCGTTTAACAACTAAAACAAAAGTATTATGGACAAGAAAAAATCTATTGAGTCATTACAGTTTTTCGTAACTCATCTGGCAGAAGGTGCCATCGTACACAAGCAGCAGGGTATGATCTTCAAGGCACAGGACTTGACGAAGCTCGGCGAGAAGTACATCGGCCACTTCAATGAGGAAATGGGCTGGGTAGAGAAGTTCACAGAGCGCATCCTCGACCTTGGCGGAGACGTTAAGTTCGAAGGTATGAAGAGCCGCGACCTTATTGGCGACCCCATTGAGTATGTCAAGGCTGACCTCGCCATTCAGGAGCCGGGCGTTGAACTGCTGATGAAGTGCATGGAGGGCGTGAAGGACGATCCCACTACCTACGACTTGCTGAAGGCTTACCTGAAGGACGAGGAGGAAGACCTCTACTGGAGTCAGGGTGCAGTGGAGCTCATCGAGAAGATTGGCACGCAGAACTGGTTGTTGCTGCAGCTGTAAAGAGTTAAGAATTAAGATATCTATGAAGGAGAAAGTATTACAAGCTATGCGTGAGTACGGTGAACCCGTCAACGCTGGCAAGATCGCAGAAATCACAGGTATCGACCGTAAGGAAGTCGATAAGGCTTTCGCTGAGTTGAAGAAGGAGGGCGCTATCGTCTCGCCCGTCCGCTGCAAGTGGGAGCCCGCCAAATAGTTTATGGCATTAATCTTCGGATTACTCATCCCCCTGTTGGGAACTATGCTCGGAGCGGCATTCGTCTTTCTGATGAAGGACGAAATGTCGCTTCGACTTCAAAAGACACTGCTCGGTTTTGCCATCGGCTTTGTCTTGATGATGGTGCTTGATGTAGTACTTGGTTAGTGATGAGTCAATTAGGCCTCCAGTAATAAAGAACCAATAATATGGATAGTTTTATAGATGCTTTATTAAGCGAAAAGACCAACAAAATACCCGACGAGTACGATTGGTTTGCACCACTCTTAGGCGACTGGGATTGTGATTATTACGACGAGCCTTCTGATGGCTACAAACGTCATGTTAAGGGAGAATGGCTATTCCGCAGAATATTGGAAGGAGCGGGCATACAAGACATATTCATTTTCCCGTCGGGAGGTTCCCAAGGCTTCTGCCGATGATTCATACACTCGCATAGACCCTGAGTGCATACAGCGTTATGCCAACAGAAAACTGTAGTCAAAAGGAAATTCATAAATAATCACAAAAGAATCCTCCGTATCACAATGATATGGAGGATTTTTCGTATATTTACAGCCAAATTCTAAAACAAAGATAATACGATTATGAACATTCTTATTTTACAAGGCTCTCCGAGAGCAAACGGCAACACCACATGGATGGCGGAAGAGTACAAGAAGGCTGCCGAGGCAGCAGGTCATCAGGCCCTTGCTGGCAAACTGTAGAAAGAGAGATATGCACAAAAAGAAAGAGGGTCTGAAAGAGTTCTATGGATATCAGCAGCATCATTAGGGAATTTAAGGTGTATTTCAACATCCTGCCCGACAAGGAGAATGAACAAGAAATCATTGCACAGATAAGTAGCGGAGTGTCGTTCAAGGGAGCCAACCTTTGGGTGCTTATCTTCGCTATCTTTATTGCCTCATTAGGACTGAACGTCAACTCCACGGCAGTCATCATCGGTGCGATGCTTATATCGCCGCTCATGGGCCCCATCATCGGTATGGGACTGGCAGTAGGCATCAACGACTTCGACCTGCTGAGGCGCTCGCTCAAGAACTATGGCGTGGCCACACTTATCAGTGTGCTCACTGCCATGATCTATTTCCTGATTTCTCCACTGAGTGAAGCGCAATCGGAATTGCTGGCGCGAACATCGCCAACGCTCTACGATGTGCTTATCGCCTTCTGTGGTGGTGCTGCAGGCATCATAGCCCTCTGTACACGCGGCAAGGGTAACGTCATACCGGGTGTAGCCATTGCCACAGCCTTGATGCCACCGCTATGTACGGCAGGCTTCGGACTGGCTACGGGCCACTGGCTATATTTCCTTGGAGCCTTCTATCTGTTCTTCATCAACACCGTGTTCATAGCCCTTGCCACCTTCTGCGGTGTCAGGCTATTGCATTTCCAACAGCACGAGTTCCAATCGTCTGAACCTGCTTTGAAAGCCCGCCGCTTCATGATAGCACTCGTTGTGGTAACGATGATACCGGCTGCCTACATGACAGTACGCATTATACACCAAAGTGTGTTTGATAATAATGTGAACCGCTTCATCAAGGCCGAACTTACCCAGCGAGGCACTCAGATTATATCTAACAGCGTGGATAAGGACAGCATGAGACTGCGCATTGTGGCTGTTGGCAATGAGATAACCGAGGCCAGACAAAAGGAGGCGCAGGGAAGGATGGAGTTCTATGGACTCAGCGGCTACGGTTTGCGAGTGATACAGGGCGTGCAAACCGATAGTCTGATGCTACTGAACAATGAGTTATCGGTTATGACTACGAGCCGTGAAAGCGAGCGCCAGCAGATGATAGATCTCTCGAGACAAGTGAACACGCTGAACAAAAAACTTGGCGAATATACCCGCTACGAATCGCTATCCGAGGAAATCCGTGGAGAGATGACAGTCCTCTTTCCACAGGTAAAAAGCCTAAGTCTATCGAAGTTGAGCGAGGTACGTGGCGACACCACTGCCGTCAGCCATTATGTTGCTGCCATCATTAGCACTGGGCAAGAAAAAAAATTGCCAAAGGCTGAAATGCAGAAGATGCGCGAATGGCTGCAAGCCAGAATCAAAACCGATAGTCTTGTAGTATATGAAGTGCAGGGTATTATCAGATAATCTACTTAAGGTTTGAAACCGTTTTGCCAGACGGTCTTGACACCGTCGCAGAAGTTGTAAAGGATGCGGCCACCCTGAATGCGATGACTGGCTGGGAGGAAGCCGCAGACGATGCGGGTGATATGCTGACCGATGTTGAACTTTTTTGGATCGTCGACTCCTATACTTTCTACGAGCGGAACACACTCATCGAATGCCCTGACTGCTACCGTCGGTATAGGTGCCGACGAGCATCATGATTTAGAATTTTATGTTTCATATGAAGCTCACAAAATGATGTTAAGAGTTGATGTTGGCAGACTGCTTTTAATGCTGATTTGTGTACTTCCTTTCTTAGAGGTGCTGCGCACAACGAGGAGGGCACGGCCCTTCCATGTGGTAACGTAAGGTGAAGTATATGGCTCGCGATCTTTCAAGTCGGCAGAAGCAAATGACATTAAACTGCCTTGACCTTTCACGATGGCCTCACAAGGGATTGCGGCATCAGGGCATACGATACCTTTGCTGTCAACTACCTCTACGGTGATATATGCCAAATCCTGTCCGTTGGCAGCCATCACGAGTTTATCTGGAGTCAGTCGCAGTGCGGCAGGCTCTCCAGCAGTACTGAGGGATACAGTCTTTCCACCCGCTTCAGCACGTAGTGTACCAGCCTCATAGGGTAGGGTAAATACGGCTTTGTATTCCGTATCCTGTCCAACAGCCTTGGTGCCAATAAGATGATCGTTGAGGTAGAGTTTAACCTCAGGTGCTTTGGTATAGACCTCAACCTCGATAGGCTTGCCTTCCCATGAAGCCCAGTTCCATGATTCCCACATAGGCCATACGCTCCAAGCCGTTTGGTGAATCTTTCCATGATAGCCATCGGGTTCTTTCACGGCCAAATACAAATCCTCCGAATCTTTCCACAACATTTCGCGGTAGTGACTGATGGGCTTGCGCCAACCCGTGATATCGACATCGCCACAGTAAGCACCGTGCCAGTCGGGCTGACCACCATCTACATAATGCTCACCTGGTCGTTCACCCTCATAATAATAGCGTCCGATACCACTCTCGCCCAGATAGTCGAGTCCTGTCCATACAATGTCACCAATGACGTAGGGATACTCCTTCACTAATGCCCAGTTCTTGAACGCATCGCGCGGGAAACTCTCTGTCTGCCACATCACGCGATTGGGGTTGCGTTGATGGTCGCTGGCATGCTTATGGATCATATAATTATAGCCGCCTAT
>JAFYPG010000195.1 GCA_017547605.1 Prevotella sp. | reverse complement strand
GTTGGGTGCAGCCACGAACAGTTCCACCACGTTACGGCCAGCCTTGTCGCCAGTATTCTTGACGTCGACCTTAACGGTGATGACATCACCGTTTACTGAACAAGTCAGGTTCTCATAGCCGAAGGTGGTATAACTCAGACCGAAGCCGAAGGGATAGGCCACGGGTTTGCCAAAGGAGTCGAAGTAACGATAGCCCACATAGATATCCTCCTCGTAGTTGGTGTAGTCGATGTTGGCCTGCGGCTCGCGCTTCTTGGCATCGTCTTTGTTACGACCCCACATAAACATGGCACCTAAGGTCTTGTCATCCACATTGGCTGGGAAGTTCTTGTCAGCGTAGGCATCACCGTATTTGATGGCAAATGTCATAGGCAGTTTACCACTGGGGTTCACCTTGCCGCTGAGTACGTCGGCCACTGAGAAACCGCTCTCCTGACCACCCTGCCAGGTGCAAACCAGAGCATCTACCTGATCCTGCCAGGAAGCCACGTCGATAGGACTGCAGATATCGAGCAGTACCACCACCTTTTTGCCCTTGGCGTGATAAGCCTCACTGACGGCCTTGATCAACATTTCCTCATACTCCTTCAGGTAGAAGTCGCTCTCAGGACGGTCAGCAGCCTCACCACTCTTACGACCCAGTGAGATGATAGCGACGTCGCTACCCTCGCTGGCAGCATTCAGTTCGTCAGCCGAGAACAGTTTCTCCTCGGCACGGGCAGGAGGCAGCAGCGAGAACTGCGGACGACCGTTGGGGAACAGGCGCTTCTCCTCGTCGGCGATATGCTTGGTATATAGGCCGATGAGCGGCTTATAGACCTCATAGCCAACCGAGCGCAGGCCCTCGATGAGCGATACGGTATAGTGACCTACAGAGGTACCTCCAAAACCAGAGCCACCAGAGATCCAGTCGTAAGAGGTGCAGCCAAAGAGTGCAACTTTTAGTGGTGAGGGGTGAGAGGTGAGGGGTGAGAGATTACCAAGAGGCAGAACTCCTTCATTTTTGAGGAGCACGATGCCATCGGCACCTACCTCGCGCACCACTTGGGCATGAGCCTTCAGATTTTCCTCTGAGCACATCGGCACGCAACAAGGTTTATCGCACTGATGACCAGCCTTCTTGAAGTTATGGGTTTTCACCACATATTCCAAGATACGCTTCACGTTGGCGTTCAGGATGTCCATCGACAGTTCTCCGCTCTTGGCGGCAGCGAGGATGGCCTCGTACTGACGGTCGCTACCAGGCTGCAGCATATCGTTGCCAGCCTTCATGGCAGCCACGGCATTGTCGCCACCACCCCAGTCGCTGACATACATTCCCTTCCATCCCCACTCGTCGCGAACGATGGTCGTCAGCAGTTCATGGTTCTGTACGGCATACGGGCCATTCAGTTTATTATAAGAGGTCATGATCGTCCAGGGGGTGCTCTCCTTGATCATGATCTCAAAAGCCTTCAGGTAGATCTCACGAAGGGCGCGCTGCGACATCTGTGAGATGTTATTGCTACGATTCGTCTCCTGATTGTTGGCGATGAAGTGCTTCGGACAGGCAGCCGTTCCCTCGCTCTGCACACCGTTCACATAACCAGCGGCGATGGTACCAGAGAGATAAGGATCCTCTGAATAGTACTCGTGGTTACGACCGCAGAGCACATTACGGATCAGGTTCATCGAGGGCGACAGGATCCAGTCGAGACCGAACTCCTTCACCTCGTTACCGATGCCCTGTCCCACCTTGAAGGCAGCCTCACGATCCCATGTCGAGGCGAGCGTCATCGAGGCCACGAAGTCCGTGGGATAATAGTCGCGATGGTCCCAGGCACGCTTGCTGTCCATACGCAGGCCCTGTTGGGAGTCAGCGCAGTAGGTCTCGGGGATACCTAAGCGGGCGATGCCAAAGGTACTGCCAGCAGTACCAGGGAACTTAGCCTCATCGTTGAAGTGCATACCACAACCTAATACCAGATGACACTTCTCCTCGAGTGTCATGGCGTTAACCACCTCGTCGATGTTTCCAGCGTTTAACTGCTGAGCAGACAAACGATGGCTGTAGCCGCATAATGCGACCACAGCCACAACTACCAAACTAATCTGATGAATCGAAATTTTCATTATTCCTTTTTATATTTTAGTTATTACACATATCGTTGCAAAGATACGGAAATATTTTGGATTTCCGAGTGCAAAGGTAAATAATATTCTTTCATGTTGCTGTTCGTTGCGTTCTTTTGTTTTTCGCCTGTGTTCAAAACCGTTTTCCTCCTTTCTGATTCGTTCAAATCCTTTCCGATTTGTTCAAAACACATCTTTTTCCGTT
Organism: Prevotella sp.; assembly: GCA_017547605.1. GTDB lineage: Bacteria > Bacteroidota > Bacteroidia > Bacteroidales > Bacteroidaceae > Prevotella. Next base: position 5,741 of record JAFYPG010000195.1, on the reverse strand, counting down.
TAAAGTTGATAATTCCAAAAAATGTTGTATATTTGCAACGTCATTATAAACATTGAGAAAAATGAAGAAACCCTCTTGGCTTGAGAAAGAAAAACTCTATAGCATCATGTTCGAGTCGGAGCACCCGGCTGGACGTATTTTTGACCTCACACTGATCATCGCCATCTCGTTGAGCATCATCATCTCATTTGTCGAGACGATTCCCTCGCTGGCCCACACCTTTAAACTGGTGCTGGAGATACTGGAATATCTGCTGACCTTCTTCTTTACGGTCGAATACATCGCCCGTATCTATTGTTCACCCAGGCCACGCGACTATGTGCTGAGTTTCTTTGGCGTCATCGACCTGTTATCCACATTGCCGCCTTACCTCTCCTACTTCCTGCCCCATGCGAGGTATATGATCCTGTTGCGTTCGTTCCGCTTCATCCGTATCTTCCGCATCTTCAAGTTGTTCAGTTTCATCAACGAGGGGTACATGCTGATGCACTCGATCCAGAAGAGTCTCACCAAGATAGCCGTCTATTTCCTGTTTGTGCTGATACTGGACATCTGTCTGGGTACACTGATGTTCATGGTTGAGAACGGTCAGCCTGATACACAATTCACGGATTTGGCCACCTCAGTCTATTGGGCCATTGTCACGATGACCACTGTAGGCTATGGCGACATCACACCCGTCACTGCCATAGGACGTCTGTTGTCGGCATTCGTCATGCTACTGGGTTATACCATCATCGCCGTTCCCACAGGTATCGTGACGGCCAACATTATTGACGAGACGAAAGAAAAGCCGAAGGACGGGCACTGTCCACGTTGTGATGCCATGGTGCGCGACGATGACCGATACTGCTCAAAATGCGGAGAAAAGCTGTAACACCTATATGACCTTTTTCAAACCTATATTACTCATCCTAACAACGATCACGATGATGAATTCTTGTAATGGACAGACGGCCACGCCAGTGGTGAGACCAGCCACACAGGCGGGACGATTTTACGAGGGCAACCCCCAATTGCTGAGCCATGAGATCGACAGTCTGTTGGCGCGCCATACCAATGATCAGAAATATGATAGTGTGGCAGCACTGATCGTACCCCACGCAGGCTATTACTTCTCAGGCAATGTGGCAGCCTCAGCCTACGCCCAACTCCATCCGAAGAAGTCTTACAAGCGGATCTTCCTCTTGGGGCCGAGTCATCACGAGTGGCTCAATGGGGCCTCCGTGAATAGTGAGGTGGATTATTACGCCACGCCGTTGGGCAATGTACCTGTGGATCGTGAAGTGGCTCACCAACTGATAGGGGCTGACAGTGTTTTTTCCTATCAACCCAAGGCCCACGACCGCGAGCATTGTTTAGAGGTACAACTGCCCTTCCTGCAAAGACTATATAGCGGGGACAACAAATCCCCTCAAGCAGTGCCCCCCATCGTACCTATCATCATCTCCACCAACGACTTCTCGAAACTGAAGCGCATGGCCGAGGTGCTAAAGCCTTGGCTGACGGACGAGAACCTCTTCATCATCAGCAGCGACTTCTCCCATTATCCGTCGTATGAGGATGCCAAGACGGTGGATGCCAAGACGGGCAAGGCCATCGAGAGTGGTGACGTGGAGCAACTCATTGCCACCATCGAGGCCAACGAGCGAAGTGGCATCCGTAACTTAGCGACGAGTGCCTGCGGCGAGTTCCCCATCATCACGCTGATGCTCATGCTCGACAGCCAGTATCAGATCAAACACCTGCTCTATCAGAATTCTGGCGATATCGACAACTATGACCATAGCCGGGTGGTGGGCTATCACGCCTTTGCCATTCTGCGAGGCGAGGAAAAGACCTTTTCCCTCTCCGACGATGAGAAGCAAATGCTAAAGAAGATCGCCTACGAGAGCATCAAGGACAGTCTTGACGGCAAACCAATCTCTCACCCCTCACCTCTCACCCCTCACCTCTCATCAAACTGTGGTGCCTTCGTCTCCCTCCATAAACAGGGCCGCCTGCGTGGTTGTATCGGCCACTTCGGCGAGGACACGCCCCTGCATGAGATCGTTGCAGAGATGGCGCGCGCGGCTGCCTTCGAAGATCCCCGTTTCATGCCAGTAACCCGCGACGAACTCGACGACCTCGACATCGAGATCTCCGTCCTCACCCCCATGCGTCGCATCCAGAGCCTCGACGAGTTCCAGTTGCACCGTCATGGCATCTATATCCGCAAGGGCTATCGCAGTGGTACGTTCCTGCCTCAGGTGGCCGACGAGGTAAACTGGACGAAAGAAGAGTTCGTCGGCCATTGCTCGCAGGACAAGGCCGGACTGGGCTGGGACGGTTGGCGCGATGCAGAACTCTACGTCTATGAAGCAATCGTGTTCTAATTAAGAATTAAGAGGTGAAAGAGTGTCGATATTATCAGCGATTGGACGACGGTGCTGTGGAGTGCCTGCTCTGTCCCCACCATTGCCATATCGCCCATGGCAAGACGGGCCGTTGTCGCAGTCGTCGCAACCACGACGGTGTGCTCGTCAGCGAGGTCTATGCCAAACCCTGTTCATTAGCCATCGATCCCATCGAGAAGAAGCCCCTCTACCACTTCCATCCTGGCACCACCTGTCTCTCTCTCGCCTGTACAGGCTGTAACTTCCGTTGTCTGAACTGTCAGAACCACGAGATTTCGCAGGTCGCTCCTGATGATGTCGATTACTACGACCTCACGCCTGAGCAGATCGTCAGCCTCTGTCTGAAGCACCACTGTCCAGGCATCGCCTACACCTATACCGAACCCCTTACCTATATAGAATATGTGACGGACACGGCGCGTCTGGCACATGAAAAAGGGCTCTGGAACATCCTTGTCACGGCTGGCTACGTCTGTCAGGAGCCACTCGCAGATCTCCTACCCTACCTCGACGCTGCCAACATCGACCTGAAATCGTTCAGCGACGAGATCTACCAGCGCGTCAGTGGCGGACACCTACAACCCGTGCTCGACACCATCCTCGCCATGAAAGAGGCGGGCGTATGGATCGAACTCACCAACCTCGTCATCCCTGGCGTCAACGATGATATGGCCATGATCCGCCAGATGTGCCAATGGCTCGTCAGCAACGGCCTCGCAGAGACGCCCCTCCACTTCAGCCGTTTCTTTCCCCGCTATAAGATGCAGGATATTCCTCCCACCCCCGTCCATACCCTCAAGGCAGCCAAGCAGATCGCCCTCGACGCAGGCATCCAGCATGTCTATTTAGGGAATGTTTAGGCAGAAGTGTGAGATATCCCATGTATATGCATGGATTTCCTATGTTTGAGGGACGTTCCTGAGTTTATAAGACGTTTTTTCGCTTATCCAATAAGGCACAATAGTCCATCTTCATCTCTTCTGGAAGAAACGACTGGCTGATGAGTTCTTTCCATTTGGGCAGGAAAGACTTCATTCGCTCAATCATTTTGTTTGCCACGGCCGCAGGAATACCACTTTGGGTGAAGGCTGTGATGAAGGTGTTACGGTCGAAACCATTCTTGTTGCCTCCCACCATAAAACTCATTGCCATCTCCTCAGTATCTTGAGGGTCAGCCAAAAGCACGGCCAGCAGATCGTAGGCGGGCGACAGAACATATTCTCCGTTTCCGCTATCTAACAGCGAAAAGTTCTTGCAGTGCATGTCGGAGTTGCCCGTCATCCATGAGAACAAGACTATCTCCCAGAACCGCTGAACATCAAGCATGGGGGCCGAGGAGTACTTCTTGATCGTTTCGGCCAACTGCATATAAGTACCATAGTATTTATGTTCGGTAAGACGATTGGTAAGTTGACACATGTCGAGCATGGAAATCTTTTTTCCATTGCGCCCACGGTCCATACGGAGGGTAAGATAGCCCAGTTCACCATCGGCCAGTCGGATGAGCGTATGGCGAGCGGTACGGATATGGGCAGCTTCGGCCATCTTCATTGTCAAGTCTTCTAATTCTGGCAGGCAAGGGTACTTTGCGCTTTGTGGCTTGAAGATGTACTTACCCCAGAGTCCTACGATGGTAAATTTAGCAGGCTCGTTTTTGCCACCACGATTCACGTCGAGCGACATTTTGGCCTGGACGCCGGTAACCGATGCACTGGTACGAATCACTTGATGGGCCAGTTCCGACATATTATCTCGCGTGTATGGAAGAATGGGTGCCGTTTCAATACCGAAGAACTTGCGTGCACAACTGGGGTGAAAGTCTCTGGTTAAGCGAGAGCCATCAAGCTCGCTTGAAATGGCCGAGCGTGAAGAGACTCGACCAGAGGTCAAGTCCACCTGACCATCTTCCAATTCCTGATAACAATATAAACACTTACTCATGGCCAAGAGATTTTACACTGATGTTTCCAATACAATCCTTGCAACAAGCCATCAAGAGCGACATCCTATCGCGTGGGTCGATTTTCCACGAAGAGGATGCAATATCCAGAAGCCATCCCTCAGGAATGAGGCCATCAAATACGGGGAACATCATTTCTTTATCATACTGCTGTTCCGTTAAAGGCATAGTGGGACTTACCGGTGCTGCATCTTCACGGGCAAGATATGCCTCGTCATAGACAAAATGGAATCCTTCTTCATCCTCGGTAAGGATACCACAGTAGATATCATTCACATAGATTCCGGCCTGTTTCATACGATTTCAGTTTTTACAGGTCCGAGACATTCGCCAAACAGGGCCAGCACATCATTCACTTTATCCATTCTCAAGGTCTGTTTTCCTTGTTCAAGTTCCCTTACGAACCTGAGACCTACTCCGGCTCGCTCAGCCAATTCAACCTGAGAAAGCCCGTTTTTCTTCCGCTTTTGTTTAATATATTCAGATAAAGTCATCATAATTATACCTTAACGGGTGCAAATATAGACATATTTCTATAAAAATATACCACTTCGGGTGTAAAATTAATGTTTTTTATTAATATTATACCCAATATGATATAAAGTGTATATGCCCCGTTGTGGCCTGATGATGTGCCAAGCAGATCGCCCACGACGCAGGCATCCTGCATGTCTATTTAGGGAATGTTTGACTAACTTTGCCCGAGTATCGGTACCGTCCCCCTGTTAGGAATCAATGAGCGACATCCATTTGTCGAGCCATCCGGCTAAGGGGGATGGGCAGCTGAGAAGTCCACTGTTGTATTGGAGATTGAGCATAGAGTAACGCATACGATAGCGAGGGTTGTATGTTTTGTTATAGACAGACAGGCTGCTGCCACTGATGTTTTCCTCAGCCTTTACCTCTATGGGGATGATCTCACTTGTTGATAATCTCCCGTTCTATTCTCATATATCACACTACAAAGTTCGATTTTGTGTAACTTTTATACACTTTTCCTAACTTTCGGGTGCAAATATAAACTATTCTTTTTGATTATGCAAGGTTTTTATGTAATATTTTGAGTGCAATGGTGATAATGTGCCAAGCAGATTGCCCTCGACGCAGGCATATCCACACGATCATCCCTTACGTTGATTTAGATAGTCCCTTGCGGTTGTTTAAATGATCCCTTTCGATTGTTCCGATAATCCCTTACTACTAGTACAAACGGCTTGTACTTCTGATACAAAGGGTTTGTACTTCTGGTACAAAAGCCCTGTACTTGTGGTACAAATAGTTTGTACCTGACTTTTCCTGATTTCATACTTGTGGCCGTATTGACTTGAATTGAGAAAAGCACTGCAATTTCTTAATAAAAACACTATGTTTTTGCCATAAAATAT
>JAFYPG010000194.1 GCA_017547605.1 Prevotella sp. | reverse complement strand
TATTGGGACTGGGACTACTACGACGGATACTACGACCGCTACTGGGCTCGCACCCGCGCTGCCGATGGCGCTGCCGCCAACTCCGACGACACCTACATCAGCGACAACGGCAAGAGCTTCGCCACCGGCGCCTTCGCCAAGGCCCTCAATCATAAGAAAACCCTCGCTCGTTGAGCGGGGGTTTTCCTTTATATACCGGCTCCGTCTTGGAAGCCGGCATCAATCGCTTTACTCTGCAGGATCCTCGAATACGGTGGTACACTGTGCGTCAGCCAGATGTTACCACCTATCACCGAGTCATGTCCTATAGTGATGCGCCCTAAGATCGAGGCATTCGAATACACCGTCACATTGTCCTCGATGATCGGGTGACGCGGCACGTTCAGCATGTTCCCCTGCTCGTCGTACTTAAAGCTCTTCGCGCCTAGGGTTACGCCCTGGTACAGCGACACGTGGTTGCCGATGATCGTCGTCTCTCCGATCACCACGCCCGTACCGTGGTCTATCGAGAAGTACTCGCCAATCTGTGCCCCCGGATGAATGTCGATACCCGTCTTCGAGTGCGCCAGTTCGGTGATGATCCTCGGGATCACGGGCACCTTCAACTCGTGCAACTTGTGGGCCATGCGGTAGTGCGTCATCGTGTTCATCACGGGGTAGCAGAAGATCACCTCACCGTAGTTAGGCGCCGCAGGGTCGTTGTCGAACATCGCCTGCACGTCGGTATAGAGCAGCCGTTTGATCTCGGGCAGTGCGTCGAGGAACGCCACGGCCAGCCGTTCCGCCTCGTCATACACCTCCGCCTTCGTACGGGGCTTGTCACAGTCCTCGCAGAACTGCAGTCCGTGGGCTATCTGCTTCGTGAGCAGCGTCAGCAGTTCCTCCATGTGTACGCCGATGTAATACGAGCGTATCATCTCGTCGGGCTGGCGTTTCTGGAAGTAGTCCGGGAAGATGATGCTCTTCACCAGTGTCACAATCTGCTTCACCATCTCCACCGAGGGCAGCGGCGCCTCGGTGGCGGGCATCATGCTCACCTCCTTCTCCGAGTATTTCGACAGTTGCGCCACGTTGCGCTTCACCGCGTCGTTCATCGTTTTCTTGTCCATCGTCACTAAGTCTTTGTATCTATTTGGGGGCAAAGGTACAAAAAAAAGCCGAAAGACCAACACTTTCGGCTATTTTCTTATTATTCATTGATATTAAAGACAATCGAGTCGTTGTCCCACACATCGTCGATCGTGATGTTGAATTTCTGTTGATACACCGGAGAAAAGAGATATCCTCTACAAGTCGTGATGTGATTACGCTTCACGGGAATCCCTTCTATCTCACACTCACTGACAATGACCAGGTCACTCTTCTCCCCGCAATAGGTATTCACCATCACTTTCAGATGATCGTCGTCACCCTCATGGGGGATGGTATAGATCTCGAATTTCTTCTCCCTGTGAGTGAGCCCATACCACTGCACTTGCTCCGAGTTAACCACACCCCATCCGCCTGCGACAGCATTGAAGGTTCCTGAACCGCCTGTATAATAAAAACGGATGCTATCGGCCTGAGCAGGTACGTCATCGTAAGGGATAAACCTCACCATCGCCACAATACGCTTCAAAACCAGTGAACGCTCTACATCCGTATCACCCACCGTCAGACTATCAGCATAGAGAAACGTATCCGTGAATCCCGTCTTGTTGGTGAAAGCAATCCTCTGCGCATTGGTAGAGGTGGGATTACCCTCTCCACTATGTGCCGTCACGACAAGGAAATAACGTCCTTTCGCCAGCATAAAACTTGCGTAGCCGAAATCATCATCCTCTACCAACTGGTCTTCCTTCCTAATTCGGGTTCCGTTACTGTCATAAATCAGGAAACTAATCCGCGAGCATACCTCGGATACCGCAGCCCTCGTTGTACTGAAGGGCGTTTGTTCAAAACTGCTGATGCTGAGATGCACGTTCGCATCCCCACTATTGCCAGAGTCGTCCTTGCTGACAGTCATTTTCTCACACGATGCCATACAGAGCACCAAACCACACACACATGCCAAAACATAACTGAAGCATTTGTTCTTCATAATGTTAATATTTAAGTGAAACAAATCAATTATCGTTGCAAAGATAAGCACTTTTCTCGAAACCACCAAATATTCGTTGAAGAAAAAGTGCCATTGGTTGAAAATATGAGTAACGAGATTGCTCTTTTTTGTATTTTTGCAGCATAAAAAACAAGTTTGGCTTATGAAGAAAGTATTTTTGATATCACTGGCAATGGCAGCCGTACTCTCAACAAAGGCTGCCGACTACACTTATCTGACACTGGTGGAGCAGGACGGTACGAAGACTTCGTTGACGGCCGTCGGACTGACCATCACCTTTAGCGACGGTCATCTCGTGGCTACCAATGCTAACACCTCTGAGACGAAAACCATCGCCTTGAGCGATCTGGCTTCGATGAACTTCTCTAATAGCAATGAGACAACGGGTATCAGCAGCATTGAGGCTGAAGGTTTCAGCCTCAACGATGCTGATGCGGTCTATGACCTGACGGGGCGCAGGATCCCCTCCAACGCCTCACTCTCTAAGGGCATCTATATTATTAAGAAAGGTAGTATCACCCGTAAGATCCAAGTAAGATGAAACAGACTGCAATTCTCAGGACTATGGTGATACTCGTCACCATTCTCTGTTCACTATTTACGGTTCCTGCTCAGACACTGACCGTAACCACCAGCAATGGAAGCACACAGGTTGAGGCATCGGAAACTGGTACCATGACCTACGACAACAGTGCCGGGACCATCACCATTGGCGGAACGGCCTACTACGTCAGCGACATCTCGAAGATCGCCATTACAGAGAGTGGTTCTTCTGGAGAGACGAGCAGGACCGTCAGTGTAGCGTATAACGGATCTTCCGCTACTGTAACCGTATCCAGCGACATTGCCAATGACGTGACCGTTACCCAGAACGGAGCCCATGTAAACATCACTCAAAGCGACGACGTGGACGATGAGATCACCTATACGCTCTCAGGCTCATCCTCGGATGGCGAGTTCTATATGTCAGGCTCCTATAAGGCCACTGTAGAACTCAACGGACTCACGCTAACCAATACGACACCTGTCTATAGCGGTGCCGCCATCCATATCCAGAACGGCAAGCGCATCAAGGTGAAGGTGATGACAGGCACTACCAATACACTGGTTGATGCTGCCAGTGGCTCTCAGAAGGGCTGTCTCTATATAAATGGCCATGCCGAGTTTGCCCAGAAGGGTACGCTCAACGTAACGGGCAAGGTGAAGCACGCCATCAAGACAGGCGACTACTGTACTCTGAAGAATGCCACCATCAACGTACTTGGCGCCGTCGGTGACGGCATCAACTGCAATGAATATTTCCTCATGGAAAGTGGAACGATCAACATCAGTGGTACGAGTGATGATGGCATCCAGTGTGATATCGACGGCGACAATGCTACGGGTGAGACAACCAACCACGAGGATGAAGATAGTGGTAATATCTATATCGAGGGCGGTACGATTACCGTCAACTGTCCTTCCAGGAATTCTGAGGGAATCCAGTGTGAAGGTGCTATCATCATCTCAGACGGACATATCACCGTTGATGCTTACGACGATGCCATCAATTCTGGCGGTGATCTCACGATCAGCGGCGGCTATGTCTATGCTCACGCTACCAACAATGACGGTATCGATGCAAACGGTAACTGCTACATCAAGGGGGGCATGGTGTATGCCATCGGCGCCTCTTCGCCTGAGGTGGCCATCGATGCCAACAGCGAGGAGCGAAAACAACTCTACATTACAGGGGGTACAATAGTGGCTGTCGGCGGACTGGAGAGTGGAGCAAGTATCTCTGGCGGAACATGCATGTACACTTCATCGTGGACGGGCAGCAACTGGTATGCACTGTATAATGGCAGCGAACTTGCACTGGCCTTCCTGACACCAACAAAGTCATCTTCTGGCGGTGGCCCAGGTGGAGGTCCTGGCGGTGGCCCAGGTGGAGGCGGCAGCAATCAGCAACTGATTGTCTATACCTCGTCCACACCAGCCTTACAGTCGGGTGTTTCCGTCAATGGCGGCACGGAGTATTTTGGTGGCATGGGTAATGTCGGCGGCAATGTCAGTGGTGGCTCATCGGTAACGCTGAGCACCTATACCGGTGGCAGTGGCGGCCCTGGTGGATGGCATTAAATAATAAAATCATGTTTTTGACGTTATTACATATGGTAAAAGATTACTGGATGAAACAATCGAAACAGGAGAACTTGATTTATCTGGTAATGTGGGGATTGCTTTTTGCAGCCCCACTACTGAATTTATATGTACGAACGACGAGTCATACGGACATGGGGTTCAGTTGGTCGGATGTTATCATCCTGTGGCGGCATTTTGCAGTTTATCTTTTACTTTTCCTCATCCATAATTTCCTGTTGGCCCCATTACTGGTGAATAATCACAAGCGTGCAACCTATTTCGCCAGCCTAGCCGTGATACTGGTGACGTTCACGATTTACCAGTGTGGCAATAAACCGGAAAGAAGAGACCACAAACCACCCATGGAACTAACCGAGCACCATCAGCCGCCTTTCGCTGGACCGCCAATGGCTTTCGATGGTGAGCGTCCACCAAAACCAGATGTTGTACCGCCGAATGACATCCTGGCTGTCGTGATACTCGTCCTGATGTTTGGCGCCAATCTTGGTATCAAGGTCTATTTCCGCAGCCGCGACTATCGTAAGCGATTAGCCGTTCTGGAACGTGAAAATCTGGAGCAACAGTTGGAGTATCTGCGTTACCAGATCAATCCACACTTCTTTATGAATACGCTCAACAACATTCACGCCCTGGTTGATATAGACCCTGAGCAAGCAAAGGGTACCATTCTGGAACTGTCGAATATGATGCGTTTCATACTCTACGAAGGCAACAAGCAGAGCGTGCCACTTCAACGGGAACTCGACTTCATACGGCACTATGTCGCACTGATGCAGTTACGCTATACGGAAAAAGTAAAGATCACACTTAACCTACCTCACGAATCGCCTGACCGTCTGATACCCCCATTGATACTTATTACCTTTATTGAGAACGCCTTCAAGCATGGTATCAGTTATCAACGGGAATCATTCATCGATATAACCGTTGCAGTGGAAAGTGGTACGCTGCGGTTCGTGTGTCGCAACTCGAAGGCAGACCGATCAAACGAGGAAAAAGGTGGTGTCGGTCTCGCCAATGTCCGGAAACGTCTCAACCTACTGTATGACCACAGTTATTCACTTAAGACAAATGATTCCCCAGACATTTACCAAGTCGAACTTGTAATTCCCCTCAAATCATAAATAGTCATGATACGTTGTCTCGCCATCGATGATGAACCATTAGCTCTCAAGCAGTTGGTCAACTACATCCATAAAGTACCGTTCCTCGAACTCTCTGCCCAGTGTCAGAGTGCTGTGGAGGCTCGCACGTTTTTGGAGAACGACACCGTTGATGCCATCTTCTGCGACATCAACATGCCTGACCTCAATGGCATGGATTTTGTTAAGTCGCTTGCCGTTCCGCCCCTTATTATCTTCACAACCGCTTACTCCGAGTATGCAGTCGAGGGGTTTCGCGTGAATGCGGTAGATTATTTGTTGAAGCCCTTTGGCCTTCAGGAGTTCCAGAGGGCGGCACAGCGTTTGCGAGAAAGGATCGAAGGGGCCTGTTTGACAGAAGATGGTCATGCTTCCCAAACGGAAACAATCTTTCTCAAGACAGATTACCGCATCGTCAACGTGAATATCCCTGATATTCGCTATATCGAGGCTATGAGTGAATATTTAAAGGTATGGCTTGACGGCCAGTCTAAGCCTATTGTCACCCTTCTTTCAATGAAGAAAATGGAGGAGTTCCTGCCCAATTATTTCATGCGCATACATCGCTCCTATATCGTCAATCTCACCAAGATTCAGGAAGTAAACAAGAACCGCGTCATCATGGATGCAAATACTTATCTTCCCATTGGCGACCTCTACAAAGAAACCTTTCAGAAGTATTTAAGCACAAAATTCTTAGGGCGACAATAAGATCCCGAGTGCGTCAGATCGACTGTTCGCGCTGTTCGAGGAACTCGCTGACCTGCTCCTGCATGCCGCGGGTGACGGCAATACGGCCGGAGCGCGTGTATTGTAGCACGCAACCGAAGGTGTCGAGGGCACGGAAGAGCGAGATGATATCCTCAGTGACGCCGTGCATCATGACAATGGTATAGGTAGGATTCACCTCGATGATGCTGGCCTGGAAACGACGGATAGTACGCGAGATCTCAGGATTCTCGAGCACCATCGGCGTGGCGAGTTTATAGAGGCCCGACTCACGGATGAACAGTTGGTCGTCGGTGAAGTAGTTGGCCTTCACCACGTCGATCTTCTTCTCAATCTGATGGGCAATCTTGATAATCTGGTCCTCATCGCTCCAGGCGGTGATGGTGTATTTATGCACGCCGGGGATGCTGGAGGCCGACACGTTCAGGCTCTCGATGTTCACCTGACGGCGCGTGAAGACAGCCGTCACCTGATTCAGGATACCCGCCACGTTCTCGGAATAAACAAGCAATGTATAAAGTTTCTTTTCCATTCTCTAACCTCTAACTTCTAACCTCTAATTATATTTCCAACATCATTTTATCTATATCCATGCCTGGAGGCGTCATCGGCAGCACGTTGTCCTCTTCCATGATGGCACACTCGAGGATAAACGGACCGTCGGTCGATAGCATCTGCCTGATGGCAGCGGCCAGATCCTTGCGCTCCGTCAACGCGAGATAGGGAATGCCATAGCCACGGGCGATCATCGCGTAGTCGGGGTTCATCATCTTGGTAAACGACTTGCGGCGCAGCCAGAACATATCCTGCCACTGACGCACGTTGCCCAGATAGTGGTTGTTCATGAGGATCATCTTCACAGGTGCCTTCTGTTCCATGATGGTGCCCAGTTCCTCGATGCACATCTGGAAACCGCCGTCGCCCATGAAGCAGCAGACGGTACGCTCGGGGGCGGCGAAGGTGGCGCCGATGGCGGCGGGCATGCCGTAGCCCATCGTACCGAGACCGCCACTGGTGCAGATGCTGCGCTTATGGTGGTACTTGAAGTAACGGGTGGCGAAGAGCTGGTTCTGACCGACATCGGTGACGAGGATGGCATCGTCGGGCGCCTGTTCGGCCACGGCATGGACGACCTCGCCCATCAGCAGCGGACCTTCCTTGGGATGGATGGCGGGTTCGATGACCTTCGTGCGCTCTTTCTCCATCAGCGGCTTGAAGGAGTCGCGCCAGGCCTGATGGTCGGCCTTCTCGAGCAGCGCGGTGATGGCGGGCAACGACTCCTTACAGTCGGCCACCACGGCCACATCGGTCTTCACGCACTTGTCGATCTCACTGCGGTCGATATCGAGATGGATGATCTTCGCCTGCTTGGCGTAGGTCTTCAGATTACCCGTGACACGGTCGGAGAAGCGCATGCCGATGGCGATCAGCACGTCGCACTCCTGTTCCTTCAGGTTGGGCGCGTAGTTGCCGTGCATGCCCAGCATACCGACATTCAGCGGATGGGTGGAGGGCAGCGCGGAGAGACCGAGCATCGTACGGCCTGCGGGGATATCGGCCTTCTCGAGGAAGCGCACGAGTTCCTGATGGGCATTGCCGAGTTCGACACCCTGACCGACGAGGGCCAGCGGCTTCTTGGCATGGTTGATCAGTTCGGCAGCCTGGCGCACGGCCTCCGCATCGAGTTTCGGATAGGGCACGTAGGAACGCACGAAATCGACCTTGCAGGGCTGCCAGTCGATCTCCTCGACCTGGGCATTCTTGGCAAAGTCGAGCACCACGGGACCAGGACGACCCGTACGGGCGATGTAGAACGCACGGCTCACGGCCCACGCCACATCCTCGGCATGACGGATCTGATAACTCCACTTCGAGATAGGCTGCGACACACCCACGAGATCGACCTCCTGGAAGGCATCGGTACCAAGGGCACCGATGGGCACCTGACCTGCGATGACCACGATGGGCGTGGAGTCGAGCATGGCATCGGCCACTCCCGTCAGCGTGTTGGTGACACCGGGGCCACTGGTGACCAGGGCCACGCCTACCTCACCTGAGACACGGGCATAGCCCTCAGCGGCATGGGTGGCGCCCTGTTCGTGGCGCACGAGGATATGGTCGAAGCACTTCTTCTGACCACGGGTATAGTCGAAAAGGGCGTCATAGACGGGCATGATCGAGCCGCCAGGGTATCCG
>JAFYPG010000193.1 GCA_017547605.1 Prevotella sp. | reverse complement strand
TGGACAAGCCGCATTTATTGGATGACCAACTACGACTACGACATTCTGGAATGGGAGAACACCGTCAATTTCACCGTCACAAAACTCATTACGGCACAGTTGTACCTCTATCCGCGACTCGACGACAGCAACGAGAAGTACCGTTCCGGCGTGAACAAGGACGGTCCTTACGTCATGTTCAAGGAATGGTTCAGCCTCGGATTGGCATATAGTTTCTAAGCCCGATAAGCCTCATAAGCCCTATGCTCATCAAATCCGCCGAATACACCATCAGCAGTGCCCGCGTGGAACAGTGTCCCGCAGGCACGCTGCCGGAGTTCGCCTTCATCGGACGAAGCAATGTGGGCAAGTCCAGTCTCATCAATATGCTTACGGGAAGAGAGCGCCTTGCCAAGACATCTGCCACACCCGGCAAGACGGTGCTCATCAATCACTTTCTGATAAACGGACAACAGACAACAGACAATAGACAACAGACAAAAAGCCTCCCCCTCGGAGAAGGTTGGAAGGGGGCTTGGTATGTGGTTGACCTCCCCGGCTATGGCTATGCCAAGCGCAGCATGCAGCAGCGGGAAGAACTGGAGCGTATGATTAAGGGCTACATCCTGCGGCGCGAGCAGATGATGAACCTCTTCCTGCTCATCGATGCACGCCACGAACCACAGCGCATCGACATGGAATTCATCGAATGGCTCGGTGAGAACGGCATTCCCTTCAGCATTGTCTTTACCAAAGCAGACAAGCTTTCACGAGGGAAACTGAGTGGCAACATCACGCATTACCTCAGCGAGCTCTCAAAGCAATGGGAAGAACTGCCGCCGCACTTTATCACCAGCAGCGAAACGCGCCAAGGGCAACAGGAATTGCTCAATTATATCGAGGAAATCCTGGAAAAAAGCTAATCATTTGCAGGATTTCTCCAACCTAGAGAAACAGCGAAGGGGAGCAATGATTTGCACCCCTTCGCTGTTATTGATGGTTTGTCCGGCTATTTCAGCAGTTCCGCCTGCGCCTGAGGCGTCAGCCGAAGAACTTTTCTACTCGTGCCGTCGGAGTAGCGGATAATGTTTGTGTGAGTTATTACCACTCTCCTCCTCCAACGATGGGCATGTCATCCCCACCAATGGGAATCATTTCTTTTACTTCTGGTATGATGGTGCCATCGATATCATTTCCACCGAGTCCGATGTCTGCATCACCACTTATCATGGCGCTGACGGAGATCACCTTAGAAGGTTGCACTAGTATGCAGAAAATGCTGGGAGATTGATATATCTTTTTCATAGTTATTGCATTTTTAGAATTGAAATACGGTGTTTACTTCTTATTTTATCATCTTCTTTCCACTGCTTATATAAACGCCTCTGTCCATACGCAGCACCTTTCGACCCTGCAAGTCGTAAATATCTTCAGTGGTGGCAATCTCGTTTATTCCCGAAATAGATGTAGCTTGGCCATCAATATCCAAATACATCTCTTTCACGTTTGTACCTGAGATTGTCAGATAGGCGCGGAATCCAGATATTTGGCTTTTGCCCGTGGAGCGATATAGCTTGTTTTGAGCGATGAAGAAGTCGTTTTCAGGTAGAGTAACCTGACCATTATAGTTGCCACAAAAACTTACATTCGATATGGTTTTTACGGGAATGCCTTTTGCCACTTCCACTTCATCGAAAATGAGAGATGTTTGTGGAGTGCTGGTCAGTGCCAGGAACGGCACATTGGCCTCTGCAGAAGTGGCAGTTTTGAAGGTCAAGTTTATGACATTGCCTACCTCTGAGGCTTCATTGTAGGCATAAATGGTGGCATCATTACCGAAGGCAGCCTTAATTTGAGTTTCATCCAGCGCGAAGGGCACTGCCACAGTAGCATAGCTGTTAGCATTGACGGTGCGGTTCACTGTGGCCTTGGTAGCAGAGAATGCTTTGGGTGTAGCAAAGGCGGCAGCATCACTCAGCACCAGATTGGCACAAACATCACCGGCAATGACATTTTTACTAACATTCTTTGTCGCTGCAGGTGCCAGAATGAGTGTGTTAGTGTTGGCAGTAGTGAATTCCGCATCTTCTGCTACAGCTACAGCCTGAGTCAGGTCAATGCTTGTTACGCTCTCTGCCATAGAATTAGAGATGACTGTAGCAGCCTCAGCTGTGATGTCGCCTTTAATGATTGGATTCTCGGCAATAAGTCCAGAAAGGATGCTACCCTCATAGTCAGCGGGTTCCATCTGATTGATATCATTGCCATTTGCCTGAGAAAGAACTATATTTTTCAGTTGGATGTTATAGACCCCGGCTTTCAGATTATTATCGGCCTTCAATGTGAGTTTCACGACATCACCTTCACTACCAGTGAAATTTGAATTACGGCTGGAATATGCCATCACGCGGATGCTGCCATCACCTTGAAGGGCAGCTTCGATTGTGTGCTTTCTGGAAGTGGTACGACTGCCCAAATCTACAAAGTATCCTATGTCATCGCTAACAAGTTCAATGCCATCGGGCAGGACTAGGTCAAACTGTAAGCCCGTAAAATCATCGTCGGGATTGTTAAGAACTACTTCCACTTCCTTCTCTTCGCCTGAAGCAATAGCAAAGGGAATCACTTCCAGGTTTGCTGTGACGGTTCCTGCTGAGACTTGAGCTTCAGCGTTACTGCGTGCTTTCCGCCGAGGAGCCGGTTGCTGTGAGTTTCCGTTAAGGATAATGCTGACGGTAGCTGTGATGTCACTCACATTAATCTTCCCATCAGGATAAGCATCAGCCAAACTAAATACAAATTTTGAGGGAATACGCCCCATAATGTAGCTGACAATGGTTGCGATGTCAGTCACATTGACGCTCTTGTCGTTATTGGCATCGCCAAATAGTAGCGGTTCGGGCGTAAAGAAATTGATATAACTGGTCAGTTCACTTCGCTCTGATTGTTCTACCTCAGCATTGTCATTCAGATAGGAAGTTATAACGTTGCGCAGAATGATTGGATAGCCATTACCTTCCAAACCAGCGGAAGTGCTCACGTGAATAGTACAGACCTCACCCTCATTACCTTCAAAGGTCTGATTACTATTAGAATAACAGAGTACACGCCATGAGCCGTTTGCCTGTTGTTGGGCTGTTAATTCATGTTTGCGTGTTGTCGTGCGGGCAGTGGAGAGGAAGATATCCTCGTAGCCTTCATCATCGGTTGTTACTGCAACACCATCTGGCAGGTAGAGGTCGAACTGGAAGCCTACTACAGGACGGTCGGCATTAAGGACCACAGAAAGATCCACTCCCTCACCAGCTTTAGCTGTGAGTACATCAATGTGCGGAGCGAACCAAGTGTCACCTTCACCGCTGCAATAATAAGTCTGGAGTCCATCTGTGA
Organism: Prevotella sp.; assembly: GCA_017547605.1. Lineage (GTDB taxonomy): Bacteria > Bacteroidota > Bacteroidia > Bacteroidales > Bacteroidaceae > Prevotella. Next base: position 216 of record JAFYPG010000193.1, on the reverse strand, counting down.
TGGCCGTAAACCCACAGTTCCAACCTTGTTGGTTCCAACCCTGATAGAGGTAGCGGGGGATGGTGCCCACAGGAACTTGGAGCGTAACGTTACCAAGCATTTCTCCTTCGTAATTATATTGCGAAGGGTATTCCTGATTGTATTGTACTATTCCGGTATAATTATAAAGAGAATTCCTGCCAAATCCCGTGATATAAGAGGGAATCGTGGAATTGG
>JAFYPG010000192.1 GCA_017547605.1 Prevotella sp. | reverse complement strand
GTGTCCTCATTCCTTTAAAGAAAGACTGATGGCCACACCTATATATATTATAGAGGAACAAAGACTTCGCCGCAACCTCACGCTGATCGCTGATGTTGCGGCGAAAGCCGATATAGAGATCATCTTAGCCTTCAAGGCTTTTGCCCTGTGGAAGACGTTCCCTATCTTCCGCGAGTATATCCATGCCACGACGGCGAGTTCGCTTTCAGAGGCCCGACTGGCATACGAGGAGTTCGGGGCTCCTGCCCATACCTTCTCACCAGCCTATACGGACGGGGAGATTGATGATATCATCCGTTGCTCGTCGCACCTGACTTTTAACTCACTCTCGCAATACGAACATTATCATGAACGGGCGAAAGGTGTGTCCATAGGACTTCGTATCAATCCAGAATATTCTGAGATAGGAACCTTGTTGTATAATCCTTGTGCTCCTGGCATGCGCTTCGGTGTGACGGCAGATAAACTGCCAGAGCAGTTGCCGGAGGATATCGAGGGCTTCCACTGCCACTGTCACTGTGAGAGTGGGGCGGATGTGTTCCAACGTACGCTCGTCCATATCGAGGAGAAATTCGCCAAATGGTTCCCCCAACTGAAATGGATCAACTTCGGAGGCGGTCATCTGATGACGCGTAAAGACTACGATGTGGAGTTGCTGATATCGATGATGCAGGACTTCCATCGGCGCTATCCCTGGCTGAAGGTCATTCTGGAACCTGGCAGTGCCTTTGCCTGGCAAACGGGACCGTTGGTATCACATGTTGTGGATATCGTGGAAGATAAAGGTATCCGTACGGCTATCCTCGATGTCAGTTTCACCTGTCACATGCCTGACTGTCTGGAAATGCCCTATTTCCCAGAGGTACGTGGAGCGGAGCATGTGGAAGAGCAGACGTCTGCGGCACACACCTACCGTCTGGGTGGTAACAGTTGCCTAAGTGGTGACTTTATGACATCATGGCGTTTCCCTGAGGAACTGAAGATCGGTGATGAGGTGATTTTCGAGGATATGATCCATTACACGACGGTGAAAACGAATATGTTCAACGGCATTACACATCCAGCCATTGGAATGCTTCATAACGACGGGAAATTGGAAATCCTGCGTGAATTTGGCTATGAGGATTATAAAAATCGGATGGATTAGCAGTTTTTTTGAAAAAAAGTCCGAGAAAAGTTTGTCAGTTCCGAAAAAAGCATTACCTTTGCACCCGCTATCGAGAGAGATGGTCCCTTTTAGGGTTAAGACAAGCGGAAATAGCTCAGTTGGTAGAGCACAACCTTGCCAAGGTTGGGGTCGCGGGTCCGAGTCCCGTTTTCCGCTCTATTTATTGAACAAAAAAGAGCGTCAAGGAAAGGCTTTGACGATATAAATGCCCAGGTGGCGGAATTGGTAGACGCGCACGTTTCAGGTGCGTGTGCCGCGAGGCGTGCAGGTTCGAGTCCTGTTCTGGGCACTCTTTTTTTTCAATATTTTTGTTGGAGAGGTGGCGGAATTGGTAGACGCGCTACTTTGAGGGGGTAGTGTCAATTGCGACGTGGGAGTTCGAGTCTCCTCCTCTTCACTTTCAGAAGATTTTGCGGAAATAGCTCAGTTGGTAGAGCACAACCTTGCCAAGGTTGGGGTCGCGGGTCCGAGTCCCGTTTTCCGCTCTTATTAAGGAAAACAACATCTTTTTCATCATGAATTTGTACTTAAGATATTTTGACCGTGAAACGCTTGTGTCCACAGTTGATGAGGCTATTGATTTCCTGCGTGGTATCGAAGAGATTGAGATGAATCCCATGCTGGAGGCTGATATCCGTGAATATGCCGCAAGTGACGTGTTCTATCCCAAGCGTTATAAAGTTCATCCTCGTGTCTATTTCATTATCATCAAAACCGAGGCCGCAACAATGCAGGACTTCAAGGAGAAGAAGGCTGTGCACACGCCTGTGGAGAGTGTGTCTGCCAAACCTGCTGCTCCCGTATTGGTGCGTCTCAATGAGATACGTCCGGGATGGTATGAGGGTAGTATCGACTTCAAGCGTGTATCGCTGATCCCTGGCACAGGTAAATTCCAGTATCGTGATACGCAGTTCGTGGCCCGTCTGAAAGCCAATTCTGGTATGGAGTGTTATGAGCGTATCGTTGAACATCTGCGTGACCGTGTTGATGAGCGCAGTCAGTTCCCTTCTGCCAAAGGTAAGAATTTTAAGTTTCGTTATTTAGGTAAGGCAAAATCCCAGGATGCATGAATAAGGTAATGCTTATAGGCAACGTCGGTCAGGAGCCCGAGGTTCGCTACGTTGATCAGGGTGTGGCTGTGGCCCGCCTCCGTCTGGCAACTACAGAGCGTGGTTATACGCTCCAGAATGGTACACAGGTGCCTGATCATACCGACTGGCACAATGTCATTCTCTGGCGCAGATTGGCAGAGATTGTCGAAAAGTACGTTCATAAGGGTGATAAACTATATATCGAAGGACGCATCCGCTATACGACATACGACGATAAACAAGGTCAACGCCGTTATGCTACGGAGATCTGGGCTGACAATATCGAACTGCTGTCACCCAAACCTGCTTCTAACATGTCTGTCAACGAACCAATAGAAGACCCTCTGCCTGACAACAAACCTGGAGAGCAGCTTCCGTTCTGACAATGGACTATCTTCAACAAATATTCAGCGAAGTTCATTTCATGGAACCCACTACGGGTGCCATTGTCGCCATCGTTCTGGCTTGTATCCTGCTTGTGTTTTCTGGCTATGCTTCAGGTTCTGAGATAGCCTTCTTCTCACTTTCTCCCAACGACTTGAATGAACTTGACGAGGAGAAAAACCGTAGTGATCAGTATATCATAGCGTTGCGTGAGGATTCTGAACGAACTCTCGCAACCATTCTAATCACCAATAATTTGGTGAACGTTACTATTATCATGCTCTGCAACTATTTTTTCAGTCATGTTATCGACTTTGGTATGGCTTATTGGTTGCAGTTTGTTGTCATCACCATTCTTCTGACTTTCTTACTGTTGCTCTTCGGTGAGATTATGCCGAAGGTCTATGCAGGGCAGCATGCGTTGGCATTCTGCCGTTTCTCAGCAGCTGGTATTCTTCGCTTGAGCCGATTGTTCTATCCATTAGCCTCTATCCTTATTCGTTCTGGAATATTGGCAGAGAAAGTCGTCCAGAAGGAGAACCACGTACTTAGTGTCGATGATTTGGAACAGGCTCTGGAACTGACTGACGAGAACGAACTCAAGGAGGAGAAGAATATGCTGGAAGGTATCGTACGCTTCGGTGATGAGACGGCCAAGGAGGTGATGACCAGTCGTCAGGATGTGGTCGATCTCGACTTCCGTTCCTCGTTCCCTGATGTGCTGAAGTGTATTGTGGAGAACAACTACTCCCGTATTCCCGTCTATCAGGGCTCTATCGACAATATCCGCGGTATCCTCTATATCAAGGATCTGTTGCCTCATCTGTCGAAGCCTGCTACGTTCCGTTGGCAGTCGCTGATCCGTCCGCCATATTTTGTGCCAGAGACGAAGAAGATTGACGACCTGCTACGCGACTTTCAGGAGAATAAGGTGCATATTGCCATCGTCGTTGATGAGTTCGGTGGTACCAGTGGCATTATCACTCTGGAGGATATTCTGGAGGAAATCGTCGGTGAGATCAATGACGAGTACGATGAGGAGGAAAAGAGTTATACGCGGATCAACGCGAACACCTATATCTTTGAAGGCAAGACCCTGCTCAGTGACTTCTACAAGATCCTCGACCTCGACGATGAGACCTTTGAGGAAGTAGAAGGTGATGCCGATTCTTTAGCAGGACTGTTGCTGGAGATTAAGGGTGACTTCCCTGAACTTAACGAGAAAATAGACTATCAGAATTTTACTTTCGTCGTCACGGAACTTGATGGCCACCGAATCTCGAAGATCAAGGTTGTTATTCATGAAAAATCCGAGGAGTAAGACACTTCTCGGATTTCTTTTTTACCAACCATACTGTTGCCACTGGATGACGTTGTTCCATTGGAGTTGTTGAATGGTAGTATTCCAGTTGGTATTGCGGTAATCTATACGTGGGAAGAACATGCTCAGTACGCCGCAGTCGGCATCCTGTCCCTCGAAGAATTCCATTTCGCTTCCTATCTGTGTCCGATAATAGGTGAGCCAGTGTGCGGAATACAGATAATAGGGAACAGCCTTTTGAAAAGCAGTAGCCCAGGTATTGAAATCCGTTCCTGATGTATTGGCTTTCAGCATGTTATACATATCGTATGAGTAACGATCGTTGGAGTAGGCATAGAACACCCTGTTGGTAAAGTTGAGTGTTCCCTCAGGTGTAAGCGCCTCGCTGATAGTTCCCAGAAGTTTGGCTGTGGCTGTTGCTAGTGTCTCAAGTTCTGAGGTCTTGACGGCTACGAGGGGAACACTATAGCCTACAAGATCACCTTTCATATTGTTGTAGAAATGGTTTGGTCCTTTCTTATATGCCTCAAGATAATAATTATAATAATGGTCGATGATGGCTTTGTAGAACTCCGTACTAGTACTGAACATATCTGGTATGATTAGGTCGAAGGGAGCCCCCTCGTCAGGAACTTCGGCAGGGGAACCGATCATGTATTCTGCTACTTGACGCAGTTCATAGGCTACCTCTACACAACCGAAACTACAACAGTCACCCATGATGAAGGTGAGCGGTGTGCTTTCCATACCATTGGCAATGGCACGGGCCATCGAGGGGATATTCATCCAATATCTGCCAGAACTGGTCGAAGAGTTACTTCCTGTATCACCGCCGTAAGCACGGCTCTTGTCATAGACAACGGAATCTTTGCTGATGAGCCAGCCGGAAGCATGTCCCCAAAGCACCAGCCCATACGACTTGGCGGGATAGGTCGTGCGCATATAGCGGAGTGCCTTCTCAAGGACGGCAGGATCAGCAGTAATGGATTCTTCTACACTGACGGAATCCACGAATTGTCCATCTTTGATACGTGCAAAGAAGGGTGGGGTGCTTTCTGCCTTATCTACATACACAATCAACTGTTGCCTGTTGTTCAACGACTTGGATGCTGTCTTCATCTCTTTCAGGTCGTCTTCAGCAAATGATGTCAGGTTATTTTCCGCTGCCAGATAGATCAGTACCGTGCGTTCTGGATTCTGTTCTTCTTCAGAGTTATCGTCGTGATGACAGGCGGAAAAAAAGGATGCCAATATCAGTAATACATAGATCTTCTTCATATACTTCATGATTCTTTGGTGAATATCAGACAGGCCCAGTCTTTATCCTCTTTCTGTAACACCAGATGGAGTCCTAAAGAGGCCGCCTTTTCGATGAGCAGGGCACTGTCGGCGGTGTAGAAACCGCTGAGGATCAGTCTTGCCTCGGGAGCCATCTTTACATCGAATGAAGGCAGGTCTGCCAGTAGGATATTACGGTTAATATTTGCCAGTACGATGTCAAAGGTGCCTTCTACCTTTTTTAATATGGTAGCGTCACCAAGGAGAGACTGGAAACGGTCGTCCACCCTGTTGATGACGGCATTATGACGGGCATTGTCGGCAGACCATTCGTCAATATCATAGCCGATGGCCTCGCGGGCGCCGAGCTTCAGGGCGCAGATGGAGAGGATGCCCGTACCAGTGCCGCAGTCAAGGATGCGCTTGCCGTGCAGGTCGCTGTCGAGAAGCGTGGCGCAGATCATACGGGTGGTCTCGTGGGTACCAGTGCCGAAGGCTAATTTCGCATCGATCTCGATGGCAACGGGGAAAGTCCCTTCAGGCAGATGACGCCCGTCATGGATTACCAGACGGTCCTTGATGGTAATGGGCTCGAAACCTTCCTGCTCCCATTGCTCGTTCCAGTCACGGTCCTCTGCCTCATGGATGTCATAGGTGATACTGACACCTTCGAAGGGGAAATCATTCAGGACATCACGCAAAGCCTCTTCCGAGAAGAACGACTGCTGGACGTAACCCTTCAGTCCTGTCTCTGTCTCCTCGAAGGTTTCAAAGCCTGCTTCTCCCGCTAAGGCAGCCAGCATGTCACTGGCGTCGGAAGAGTAGGGCGAAATCGTGAATTCTGTTTCGAAATATTTCATAATGACTGCCGTTTCGGGGACAAAATTACAAAAAACATAGAAATTCCCACTATAAGTTAGGCATTTTATCTAAATTTATGTTATCTTTGCACGCGAATAGCGCAAAAATGACGATATCTAAAAGTTAAAACTATGAGATACGGATTTGTGAAAGTGGCTACGGCCGTTCCTGTGGTGAAGGTGGCCGACGTAGAGTATAACGTTCAGCAGATAGAGAGTCTGATTGCCCAGGCTGAGGGACGTGGCGTGGAAGTGATCGTGTTCCCGGAACTCTGTATCACAGGCTATACCTGTCAGGACTTGTTCAAGGAACAGTTACTGTTGGACCGTGCAGAATCCGGTATTCTGACGCTGCTCGACTTTACGCGTAAACTCGACATTATATCCATCGTTGGTCTGCCTGTCGTTATCAACGGATTGCTCTATAACTGTGCAGCCGTGATTCAGGGCGGTACACTGTTGGGCATCGTGCCGAAGACCTATCTGCCGAACTATGCTGAGTTCTACGAGAAACGCTGGTTTGCCTCGGCACAGGATCTGAATCCCTCGGAGTTCTATTTCGCAGGTGCCCCGATCACTGTCAGTGCTGATCCCAAACTGTTTGTGACCTCCGACGGTATGAAGTTTGGCATTGAGATCTGCGAGGACGTGTGGGCACCGATACCGCCGAGTAATAACCTGGCGGTGGCGGGTGCAGATGTTATCTTCAACCTGTCAGCCAGCAATGAGGTGCTTGGCAAACATAAATATCTGAAGTCGCTATTGGCTCAGCAGAGTGCCCGTACCATCAGTGCCTATGTCTATGCAGGCAGCGGTTTCGGCGAATCCACGCAGGATGCCGTCTATGGTGGCAATGCTATGATCTTCGAGAATGGTCATCTGCTTGTCGAAGGTTCCAGATATTCTTTCCAGCCGCAGATACAGAGTTGTCAGATAGATGTGGAGAAACTGCGTGTAGAGCGTCGCACGAATACCACCTTTATCAATGCCCAGCGTGGTGCACGTGCCTGCGAGATTAGTTGTAAGCCCGTTGCTCCGCGTGATTTCGAATTGCAACGGGAGATAGATCCCCATCCGTTTATCCCCAAGGCAGAAGATATGCAATCCACCTGTGAGGAGATCCTGAATATCCAGGTGGCAGGACTGGCTAAGCGCCTCTACCATATCAATGCCACCAAGGCCGTGATAGGCATCAGTGGTGGTCTCGACTCCACACTGGCCCTATTGGTGACGGTGAAGACCTTCGACAAACTGGGTCTTGACCGTAAGGGGGTCATTGGTATTACGATGCCTGGTTTCGGTACGACGGATCGTACCCATAACAATGCCGTGAAACTGATGGAGACGCTGGGTGTTACCATTCGTGAGATCAGTATCGCCAAGGCCGTCACCCAGCATTTCGAGGATATCGGCCATGATAAGAAAGTGCACGATGTGACCTACGAGAATGCTCAGGCTCGTGAGCGTACGCAGATCCTGATGGATGTGGCCAATAAGGAGAACGCCATTGTCATCGGTACGGGCGATCTCTCGGAGTTGGCCTTGGGATGGGCAACCTATAACGGTGATCACATGTCGATGTACGGTGTGAATGCCGGTGTGCCGAAGACCCTCATCCGTTACTTGGTGAGTTTCGTGGCTGGTGAGATGGCAACGGACATTCTTCTGGACATTGTAGATACCCCGATTTCTCCGGAATTGATTCCTGCCGATGAACACGGTAATATCAAACAGAAGACGGAAGACCTCGTAGGCCCCTACGAACTCCACGATTTCTTCCTCTACTATTTCCTGCGCTATGGCTTCAGTCCGAAGAAGATCTTCCTGTTGGCCCAGCGTGCCTTCTGTACGCCGTCACCTGTAGATGGCAGGGAAGAACTCTATACGGAGGATGTGGTGAAGAAATGGCTGACGACATTCTGCCGTCGCTTCTTCACCCAGCAGTTCAAGCGCAGTTGTCTGCCTGACGGTCCGAAGGTGGGAAGTGTGAGTCTCTCGCCGCGTGGTGACTGGCGGATGCCCAGCGATGCCTCCTATGCCCTGTGGATGAAGGAATGTGAGAAACTATAGAAATAAAAATGAGCTAGCTGAATGCAAGCTCATTTTTATTCTCATGCAGTGTGATATGGATCGTGGATCCTAATGGTAGGCTGCTGTTCACGATGATATCACTGATGCCGTCTTCGATATAGTTCTGGATGGCGCGCTTTAGCGGACGGGCACCGAACTGTACGTCGTACCCCTTGGTGGCCACAAACTCCTTTGCCTCTTCGGAGAGGTCAATCTTATAGCCGATCTGGTCCATACGCTGATAGAGCCCCTTCAGTTCGATGTCGATGATCTTCTTGATGGCCTCGAGGTCGAGTTGGTCGAAAGTGATGATCTCATCCAGACGGTTCAGGAACTCAGGTGAGAACTGCTTCGACAGGGCTTTCTGTACAATATCGCGAGCATGTTGCTTATCCTGCTCGTTCAGTGCCAAGCCCGTATTGCCGGAAGCACTGAAGCCTACGCCGCGTCCGAAGTCTTTCAACTGACGGGTACCGGCATTCGAGGTCATGATAATCACCGTATTACGGAAATCCACGAAACGGCCGTTGCCATCCGTCAGACGACCCTCGTCCAACACCTGCAGCAACAGGTTGAACACATTACCGTGGGCTTTCTCAATCTCGTCGAGCAGTACGATGGAGTAGGGATGACGGCGCACGCGCTCCGTCAACTGTCCACCTTCCTCATAGCCCACGTATCCCGGAGGCGCACCAATCAGGCGGGAGGTGTTGAAACTCTCCGTATATTCACTCATGTCGATACGTATCAGCGCATCCGCACTGCCGAACATGAACTCTGCGAGTTTCTTGGCGAGATAGGTCTTGCCGACACCCGTAGGTCCGAGGAACATAAACACGCCGATGGGATGGTTGGGCTCCTTCAGGCCGACACGATTTCTTTGGATAGCCTTCACCATCTTGTCGATGGCAGCATCCTGGGCGATGACGGCATGCTTCAGTTCTTCAGCCATACCCTTCAGTCGGATACCCTCCTGTTCGGCCATCCGCTGGGCAGGCACACCCGTCATCATCGAGACGACTTCTGCCACCTGTTCAGCATCTACCACCTGTCGCTCTTCGTCTTCGCCCTTGCTCCAGCGCTCGTTGAGCTCCTTCAGTTCGGTCTCCAACACGGTCTGACGGTCACGGTAGCCAGCAGCCAGTTCGAAGTTCTGATTCTTGACAGCCCACTGTTTCTTCTCCTTGATGTTGGCGATCTCTTTCTCCTTCTCCACGATCTCAGGCGGTATCTGGGCATTGCCAAGATGCACGCGCGAGCCCGTCTCGTCGAGGGCGTCGATCGCTTTATCAGGCATGAAACGGTCTGTCACATAGCGGTCTGTCAATTTGACACATGCCACCAGTGCCTCGTCGGTATAGGTGACGTGATGGTGCTGCTCGTAACGGTCCTTGATGTTCCGCAGGATCTGCAGTGTCTCCTCATTGGTGGTAGGCTCCACCTGTACCTTCTGGAATCGGCGCTCCAGGGCCCCGTCCTTCTCTATCGAGTTACGGTATTCGTCGAGTGTTGTGGCACCGATGCACTGAATGGTGCCGCGTGCCAGCGCGGGTTTCATGATGTTGGCGGCATCCATCGAGCCTGGTGTTGAACCGGCGCCGATGATGGTGTGTATCTCGTCGATGAAGACGATCACATCGGGGTTGGCCTCCAGTTCCTTCATTAGGGCCTTCAGACGTTCCTCGAACTGTCCGCGATACTTCGTGCCAGCCACCACACCCGTCATGTCGAGGGTGAAGATGCGCTTGCCGAAGAGCATCGGCGAGGTATGATGCTCGGTGATCAACTGTGCCAGTCCTTCGACGATGGCACTCTTACCCACACCAGGCTCACCGATCAGAATGGGATTATTCTTCTTCCTGCGACCCAGAATCTCGATGATGCGCTGGATCTCCTTCTCACGGCCCACGCAGGGGTCGAGTTTGCCCTCAGCGGCCGCCAGGGTGAGGTCGGTGCCGAAGGTGTCGAGCACGGGCGTCTTCGAGTTCTGCTTCTTCTGAGTGGCCGTCGTGGCTGCGTTCCCAGTCTTGCCGGAAGCACTGGAACCACCAGCGTTGGCGGTCTCCTCAAAGTCCTCCTCATCCTCGTCGGGCAGGCCGATGCCGTTTGTGATCTCTTTATTCATAGGCGCATAGAGCATCGCCATAGCGTCTTCGTAATTCATGTTGTTCAATTCCAATACTTGTTTGGCACCGTTGTTCACTGCGTCATGCAGGATGGCGAGCAACAGGTGCTGTTCATCTACTTTTGTGGTTCTCTGTATGCGTGCCTCCAGTACGGCGAGCTTCAGGATGTTGCTCGCTTTCTCGTTGAGCACGAGGTCTGTCGTATGGATGGGCATGCCAATCTCGTCTTCGCGAACCCGCTGCTCCAGTTCTGTCTTGACAGACTGCAGGTTCAGGTTCAACCTGTGGAACAGGTCGATGACGGGGCCATCACTGCTTCTGAGCATGCCCAGAAGCAGGTGTTCGGGTCCTACTGAACGGCTGGCCAGGCGCGCGGCCTCCTCACGTGAGAAGGCGAGTATCTCCGATACCTTGGGGGAAAACTGGCTAGTCATATTACCTCTTATTTTACCTTTTTACTCTTTTACTTTTTTACCTTTTATCCTTCGACTTTGCAAAGATACGAATAATTCTGCAAACACCGTGCCACTTTTCCAGAAAAAGTTTCCGCTAAAATAGCTTAAAAGGTTTGGGAGAATGGAAAAAAATAACTACCTTTGCACGGTTAAAAACGCGTCAGCGGGCTTAAAAATGGCCTTAAACGCGAAATCGCGAGAAAAATAAAGATTAAACATTAAACATTAAATAATGGATCAGACATTCGACAACGACAGAATTCTTAAGATCAACATCGAGGAAGAGATGAAGTCGAGCTACATCGACTACTCCATGTCAGTCATTGTGGCACGTGCCCTTCCCGATGTGCGTGACGGCTTTAAGCCCGTCCACCGCCGTATCCTCTACGGTATGATGAACATTAACAACGTTTCCACCCAACCTTATAAGAAATGTGCCCGCGTGGTAGGTGAGGTGCTTGGTAAGTACCATCCCCATGGCGACAGTTCCGTCTATGGAGCCCTCGTCCGTATGGCCCAGGACTGGAACATGCGCTACACGCTCGTTGATGGTCAGGGTAACTTCGGCTCCGTCGATGGCGACTCTCCCGCTGCCATGCGATACACCGAGTGCCGCCTCTCCAAGATGGGTGAGCACATCATGGACGACCTCGACAAGGAGACCGTCGATATGGCACCCAACTTCGACGATTCGCTCGAAGAGCCGACGGTGATGCCGACGAAGGTGCCCAACCTGCTGGTGAACGGTGGTAACGGTATCGCCGTAGGTATGGCTACGAATATGCCTACCCATAACCTGGGTGAGGTGATCGACGGCTGCTGCGCCTATATCGACAATCCTGATATCGACACCGACGGCCTGATGCAGTATATCCCGGGCCCGGACTTCCCTACGGGCGCCTATATCTATGGACTCTCAGGCGTGCGCGATGCCTACGAGACAGGTCGTGGCCGTATCGTGATGCGTGCCAAGGCCGAGATTGAGAGTGGCGAGACCCACGACAAGATCGTCGTCACCGAGATTCCCTATGGTGTGAACAAGGCCGACCTTGTGGCTTATATCGCCGACCTGGCCAACCAGCATAAGATCGAGGGCGTGGCTAACGTGAATGATGAGTCAGGCCGTCAGGGTATGCGTATCGTCGTCGATGTAAAGCGCGATGCCAATGCCAATGTGCTGCTCAACAAGCTCTTTAAAATGACCGCCCTACAGAGCTCATTCTCAGTGAATAACATTGCACTGGTGAAGGGCCGTCCCCGTCTGCTGTCACTGAAAGAGTGCGTGAAATACTTCGTTGAGCACCGTCATGATGTGACCATCCGCCGCACGCAGTACGACCTGCGTAAGGCTCAGGAGCGTGCCCATATCCTCGAGGGCTTGATCATCGCCGTGAACAACATCGACGAGGTGGTGCATATCATCCGCAACTCGAAGACACCTACCGATGCCCAGCGTAACCTGGAACAGCGCTTTGAACTCGACGAACTCCAGTCGAAGGCCATCGTTGATATGCGTCTGGCACAGCTTACCGGTCTGCGTGTCGAACAGCTCCACCAGGAGTACGACGACCTGATGAAACTCATTGCCGACTTGCAGGAGATCCTCGACAACCCCGAGCGCTGCAAGCAGGTGATGAAGGACGATTTGCTGGAGGTGAAGGAGAAGTACGGCGACGAGCGTCGCACGGAGATCATCCCCTTCGACCACGAGTTCAATGCCGAGGACTTCTATCCCGACGATCCCGTGGTGATCACCGTATCCCACATGGGTTATATCAAGCGCACCAAGCTCGATGAGTTCCACGAGCAGGGCAGGGGAGGCGTTGGCGCCAAGGCAGCCCGCCATCGTGACAACGACTTCACCGAGTATATCTATCCCGCCACGATGCACAACACGCTGCTCTTCTTCACGCAGAAGGGCCGCTGCTACTGGCAGAAGTGCTACGAGATCCCCGAGGGCGACAAGAACTCGAAGGGACGTGCCATCCAGAATATGCTCAACATCGAACCCGACGACGCTATCAACGCCGTACTGCGTATCAAGAACTTCAACGATGAGGAGTTCCTCAAGACCCACTATGTGGTATTCGCCACCAAACAGGGTATCATCAAGAAGACGCGCCTCGATGCCTATAAGAATGTACGTGCCGCCGGTGTTCGCGCCATCAATATCAACGAGGGCGACGAGGTGGTTGGCGTTCGCCTGACCAACGGTCACAACGAACTGTTGCTGGCTAACCGCAATGGTCGTGCCGTACGTTTCGACGAGAACGATGTCCGCACCATGGGCCGCGTCTCTACCGGTGTCATCGGTATGCGTCTCGATGGCGGCGACGACGAGGTGGTTGGCCTGGTATGCGTCAACGATCCCAATGTCGAGACCATTATGGTGGTCAGCGAGAATGGTTATGGCAAGCGCTCCGAGGTAGAGGACTATCGTAAGACCGCCCGTGGCGCCAAGGGTGTGAAGACGCTCGCTATCACCGAGAAGACAGGCCGTCTGGTGGCTATCAAGGTGGTGACCGACGAGAACGACCTGATGATCATCAACAAGTCGGGTATCCTGATCCGTCTGAAGGTGGCCGATGTCCGTGTGATGGGCCGTGCCACACAGGGTGTGCGCCTCATCAACCTCGCCAAGAAGAACGATACTATCGCCAGCGTTTGCAAGGTGATGCACTCTCAGGCTGAGGAAGAGGATATCGAGGAGGCCGAGATCGAGGCCGAGGCCAAGACCGAGGATTAAACCATCGTGACCCAGAAACGTCAATACAGTAAAATCAACAATTAATAACATTATCAACCAATTTAAAGGCTTATGAAAAAATTAATGATGATGGCAGTGATGCTGGTGGCCAGTGCTACCGCATTTGCCGGTGACAGTGACGCTTTGAAGGCTATCCTCAAGGCAAAAGTCTATGCAGAGGCTGAGGCACTTGTTAAGAGTTCTCTCGACCAGCTCGCTACTCCTGAGGAGAAGGCTAAGGCTTACAACAAGCTCGTCGATCTGGCTATGGATCAGTTCACGGCTCAGAGCACCATCCAGACCGAGAATCAGGTGGCTGCCCAGATGGGTAAGGACCCGAAGCCCGTCGATGAGGCTCTGATGACTGAGATGGCCTACAATGCCCTGTTGGCTGCTGCAGAGTGCGACAAGTACGACCAGATGCCTAACGAGAAGGGTAAGGTGAAGCCCGCCTTCGCCGCCAAGAACGCCCAGCGCCTGTGGTTCGGTCCCCGTAACCAACTGGTGAATGCCGGACAGAATGCCCTCTCTGCCCACGACAATGCTACAGCCCGTAAGTACTGGCAACTCTTCACGGAGTCTAACGAGTTCCCCCTCTTCAAGGATTGCGACCGTGAGGGCCAGAAGCCTTATTTCGGACAGGTAGCCCGTTATTCCGCCATCTTCGCCTACCAGGACAAGGATATGCAGAAGGCTCTCGAACTAGCCGACATCGCTATGAAGGATCCTCAGGAGTATGACAACGCCATGAACCTGAAGCTTGAGATCTTGGGCGACGGTCTGCAGACCAAGGAGGACTCTGTGAATTACTGCAACAAACTGAAGGAGATCTATGCCGAGCACAAGATCGACGGTGTGATGGAGAAACTTTACAACACCCTTTCTGCTTTAGGTCAGGAGGCTGATGCCAACCAGATTCTCGACGATGCTCTCGCTGTTAATCCCGACAATGTGGTGGCTCTCGCCGACAAGGGCCTGGGACTCATCAACAAGGATGCCGCTGAGGCTGCCAAGTACCTGAAGCGTGCTGCTGAGTTGAAGGACGACAACGCCCTCATCCAGACCTACGCAGGTACCGCCCTCTCCGTTCAGGCTCAGAATATGGAAGACTCCCCTGCCAAGAAGGAGATCTATGCAGAGGCCATCAAGTTCTATGACAAGGCTAAGGAACTCGATCCCGACATGCTGCAGGCTAAGTGGGGCTACAACCGCTACAACGCCTACTACAACTACTACGGTCCCGATGCTCCTGAGACCCAGCAGGCCGAGGCTGACAGCAAGTAAACTTCAATTGTCCATATTGTGGTAAACAATTGAGATAACAACAAAGGAATCCCCGCCAATTGGCGGGGATTCCTTTGTTGTTATCTCAATTGTTTACCACAATATGGACAATTGAAGTTTACTTGCTGTC
>JAFYPG010000191.1 GCA_017547605.1 Prevotella sp. | reverse complement strand
GAATTAGAAATTATGATTACTTACTCGGCGAGGATTCTCACACCACCTTTGTCGGCGCTGGAGACGCTCTGGGCGTAGGCGCGGAGAGCCTTGGAGACCTCGCGGTGACGCTTCAGCGGCTGCTGCGGACGGGCTGCGAGTTCCTCGTCGGAGAGTTTCACGTTGATGCTGCGGCTGGGGATATCGATGACGATGATGTCGCCATCCTTGATCTTGCCGATATTACCGCCATTGGCTGCCTCGGGTGAAATATGGCCGATGGAGAGACCACTGGTACCGCCTGAGAAACGGCCATCGGTGATCAGGGCGCACTCCTTGCCGAGGTGCATCGACTTGATATAACTCGTGGGATAGAGCATCTCCTGCATACCGGGACCGCCCTTGGGACCCTCGTGGGTGATCACCACACAGTCACCTGATTTCACCTTGCCACCAAGGATGCCCTCACAGGCGTCTTCCTGGGAGTCGAAGCACACGGCTGGTCCCTCGAAGTGCCACAGCGCCTCATCGACGCCTGCGGTCTTCACCACACAGCCGTCCTGGGCGATATTGCCGAAGAGTACGGCCAGTCCGCCATCCTTGGTATAGGCATGGGCGAGGTCGCGGATACATCCCTCGGCACGGTCGGTATCGAGTGAAGGCCATTGCTCGCTCTGAGAGCCCATCTTCGTGGAGAAGCGGTTGCCGGGGGCAGAGTAGTAAATAGAGGTTAGGGGTGAGGGGTGAGGGGTTAGAATGTCATAGGCGGCCAGGGCTTCGGCGAGCGTCATGCCATCCACACGTGGGGCAGTGCCGTCGATCAGGCCACCTTTATGCAGTTCGTTGAGGATGCCGAGGATACCGCCTGCACGGCCGCACTCCTGAACAGAGTATTTCTGGGTGTTCGGGGCGAGTTTGCAGAGACAGGGCACCTTACGGCTCAGGGCATCGATATCCTTCATCGTGAAGTCGGTGCCAGCCTCCTGGGCCACGGCCAGGAGATGGAGCACGGTATTCGTGGAGCCGCCCATGGCGATATCGAGGGCCATGGCGTTGAGGAAGGCCTTGCGCGTGGCAATGCTGCGCGGCAGCACGCTCTCGTCGCCGTCCTCGTAGTAGGCAAAGGCATTCTTCACCACCTGACGGGCAGCGGCCTTGAACAGTTCCACGCGGTTGGTATGGGTGGCAAGGATCGTACCGTTGCCAGGGAGCGAGAGACCAATGGCCTCCGTGAGCGAGTTCATCGAGTTGGCGGTGAACATACCTGAACACGAGCCACAGCCCGGACAGGCGCAGCCCTCGAGTTCCTTCATCTCTTCATCCGTCACCGTGGGATCGGCACCTTTCACCATCGCCGTGATGAGGTCGGCATTCTCACCGCGCCAGCGGCCTGCCTCCATAGGACCACCACTGCAGAACACCGTCGGGATGTTCAGGCGCATGGAGGCCATCAGCATACCAGGCGTCACCTTGTCGCAGTTGGAGATACAGATCATGGCGTCGGCCTTATGGGCGTTCACCATATACTCCACACTGTCGGCGATGATGTCACGGCTCGGCAAACTATAGAGCATACCGTCGTGACCCATGGCGATACCATCGTCGATGGCAATCGTATTGAACTCAGCCGCATAGCAGCCCATCTTCTCTATCTCTTCGCGTACGATCTGTCCGATCTCATGCAGGTGCGTATGACCTGGTACGAACTGGGTAAACGAGTTGACGATGGCAATGATCGGTTTGCCAAACTGCTCGTGCTTCATACCCGTAGCCACCCACAAAGCGCGGGCTCCGGCCATTCTCCTGCCCTCCGTACAGACGGCACTTCTTAACTGATGTTTCATATATTACCTTAAAAATTAGGTGCAAAAATACGGAGAATATCCCAATAAACCAACAAAAACGGCGATTAATTTCATTTTTTGGCTTCTGCCGCCTCCGTGAAAGCCTCCATGATGGCGGTGGGTTGATGGTCTTGGAAAGCACCGAGGGGATAATGGCCCTCGGCCTCAGGTGCCCAGTAGAAGACACCCTGGCAGTGCCCTTCGCAGTCCTCGCGCGAGGCACGGATGATCTCGGCCATGATCTGTTTGCCCTCCACGGGTTTCTTGGCCTCCACACCCGTCTCGACGACCATCAGCGGTGTCTGGTACCTGGCATAGAGTCCCCGGATATTGGCGGTGAAGTCGCGGACGGTATCCTGCCACGTGGCTTCGAGACCTGCCTCGATGTCCCAATAGGGATAGACGCTGATACCGATGATATCCCAAGGACAGTCGTGCGCCTTCAGACCGTCGAAGATGAAGTGGTAACGGTGGGGATCGCAGCCACCATCGAGATGGATGATGACAGCGGCCTCGGGATAGACGGATTTCACAGCCTCGTAGCCAGCCTTCGTCAGTCCGGCATACTGCGCCATATTCTCCCCTGCCCTGCCCATGGGCCACAGGAAACCGTTGGTGGTCTCGTTGCCCACCTGAACCCAGCGCACGTCGATGGCGTGATCCTTCAGCAGTTGGAGCGTCTCACGGGTATGGGCAGCGAGGGCCTCCTTCATCTGTTCATAGTCCATCGTCTCCCATGCCTTGGGGATAAACTGTTTGCCGGGGTCAGCCCACCAGTCGCTGTAGTGGAAGTCGATCATCAGTGCCATACCCTCGGCCTTGGCGCGCTCCGCCATCACCAGCACATCTTCCTTACTGGAGAAGCCCCTTGCTGGATTCACCCACACACGGAGGCGCACGGCATTGAGGCCGAGTTCGCGCATCAGGGCGGTATTCTCACGGGGTTCGCCCTGGGCGTTCCTCAGTTGTACGCCATGGGCCTCGAGTTCGGTGGTACCACTGATATCGGCACCGAGCCAGAAGGGCTCCACGGTCTGGGCACTGGCAAAAAGGGTTCCCAAGAGCATCGCGATAGTAAATATGCCATTCAAAAATTTCATATTTAATGTTTAATCTTTAATCTTTAATGTTTAATGTATATTGTTTGGCGACAAAATTAATAAAATTCGGCCAGATATGCAAATAATCGAAATTATTTCGTATCTTTGCGGAGGAAATCAATCACTAAAAACAGATTCGACATGAGAAGCAGACTACTCATCCTGGCATGCATCCTCGCATCATGCGCCACCGCCCAGAACCGTCAGGAGACCATCCTCAGCGACGGGTGGCAGTTCTCCCACGACAAAGAGACGTGGCAGACCGTCCGTGTGCCCCACGACTGGGCCATCGCCGGACCTTTCGACAAGAAATGGGACTTGCAGAGGGTGGCCATCGAACAGAACGGTGAGACGGAGGCCACGGAGAAGAGCGGACGCTCGGGTGCCCTGCCATGGATCGGAGAGGGACACTACAGGCGCATCATCACCATCCCAGCAGACTGCCGTCATGCGGAACTGGTGTTCGACGGTGCGATGTCGGAGCCTGTCGTCAGTCTTAATGGCAAGAAGGCGGGCTACTGGGCGTATGGCTACAATACCTTCCGCGTGGATCTCACGCCGTTTATGAAAGCCGGGGATAATCTGTTGGAGGTGGATCTGCAGAATGTGGAGGAGAGTTCGCGCTGGTACCCTGGGGCTGGTATCTACCGTCCTGTGACACTCGTCATGACGGGACCAGACTGGATAGATCCGTGGAAGACCTTCATACGTACGACGGAACTGAAAGACGGTAAGGCCACCGTGGTGGTGACCGTAGGCGCTGGTAGTCTGCCTGGGGAGCGGCCTGCCTTAGAGGTGGAACTGCGGGATGCCAAGGGAAAGGTGATCGGACACCAGCATACGACAGAGGCCAACCGTCTGGGTGAGACCACCTTCACCTTCGTAGTGGAGAATCCCCAGTTGTGGACACCAGAGACACCTTATTTATATGATGCGCATATCCTCTACACACAGGACGGACAGTTGCTCGACAAGACCACACAGCGCTTCGGCATCCGTACGGTGAAATGTTCTAAGGAGGGCGGTTTCCAACTGAATGGTGTGACGCGTAAGATCAAGGGGGTCTGTCTGCACCACGACCTCGGTCCTCTCGGTGCTGCCATCAACAAGAGTGCTCTCATCCGTCAGATCAAGACGATGAAGGAGATGGGCTGCGACGCCATCCGTACCTCACACAACATGCCGAGTCAGATGCAGATGGACATCTGCGACTCCTTAGGTATGATGGTGATGGCAGAGAGTTTCGACATGTGGATCTATCCGAAGTGCAAGAACGGCTACGCACGGTTCTTCAAGGAGTGGAGCACCAG
>JAFYPG010000190.1 GCA_017547605.1 Prevotella sp. | reverse complement strand
GCATACCTGAAAGCTAACAAAGCATACCTGATAGTAAATCCTAGCAATGCTTCAGATGTGCTGGTACTGGACGGTGATCCAGGACCAGGACCTGAAACGGAGTTCACAGAAAATGGTGTGAAATACACAGTAGGTTCCAATAATACCGTAGGTGTAGCAAACGTTGGAACCCCGGAGCCAGGCTACTTTGAAGTGCCTGCAGCCGTACTTCACAATAATCAGTACTATACTGTGACTGCTATCATGAAGAATGCTTTTGAGAACCAGACAGGACTGACAAGCCTCTCTCTTCCTGCAACCATCACCTACATTGGTGAGAAGGCCTTTGCAGGGTGCTCAAACCTGTCGGTAATCTACGCCTTCTCGGAGGTGCCTGCAACTGTAGTAGGAGGAGCTGCAGCCTTCAACGGTATCGATATGGAGAACTGTGTACTTTACGTGCCCCAAGGCAGCGGTGATAAATATAGGGCCGCTGAAGGATGGAGCAGTTTCAAGAACATTGTTGAAATCGCTACCGGCATCCGCGAGATTAAGAACGTAACGATCGCCAACGACCGTTGGTACACTCTTGACGGACGAGAGCTGAAATCTCAGCCCACGATGAAGGGTATCTATATCAACAACGGTAAGAAGGTTGTGATTAAGTAAGCAAAGGATAAATCATTCCCAAAATAAAGAAGCCCCGCCAACAGACGGGGCTTTTTTATAAAATAATCATTTAGAAAATAGTTTTTGTAAGTCGGAAGGTCAGTACAGGATAAACTTTAAATGCCTTAAAGATATCAACATAATCGCCTACCTGACCACCGATATTCTCCACATCCTTCGTCAGATTAATACCTTCGTGCGTATAAAGATCCGGTGTGCCGCCCCAGAACATAGCACCAGCATCGAAGGACACCTTCCAATCATCACGTTTCTTAATAAGACGGCCACCATAACCAAAACCCAAATAAGGCTTAAAGGCATTTGACTTAGCCTTTACACGCACCATTCCGTCCTCGTCAGGCTCAAGAATATAACGCTCACCTGTTTGGTGAAGAACGCCTTTATTATCAACAACATCATGCTTGAAGGTACCAAGCGAGAAACCTAAACGGCCATAGGAAAGAAACTTATCAGCCAAATTTTGTGGTATATCTATACTTAAGCCAGGCACAAATTCACTTAAATCTAACAGAGGTTCTCCATTCTCTACCTTTTCATACATGCTGTTATACAAACCCACAGAAAGCAGCGATACCATAGCCTCTGTGGAGTTCTCGGCACGGGCAAACTGTGACGGTCCCCAATAGAAACCTGCGGTAACATGCCAGTGCTTATTATTCTTGAGAGGAAACACATCCACCAAGAATTTAAAGTTGTTCATCGTCGGTGTACCTATCATATCGACATGATCTTCGACATCATAGTGCGTAAACTGATACAGGAACTCCTTCATCGTATCGAATTTCGTAGGAATCCTATTACCATCCTCATCATAACGGCGAGCAGGCTGACCGCCGACAGTCAAGTTAAACTTCAGTGTCTTATTGAAATGCGGCATGAACTCATAGCCCGCACGTACCTGAACATAGTCACCAACGGGTGAAGCCACATCAAGACCAATGCCCGATGTACCGGCTGTCAGCGAAACATCCAGATGCTGGAAGATATTATGCTCTTTCCAATACTGGAAAACAGGGATATACTCCGATTGCTCACTCTCATTCAAAATCTTCAGTTTCAACGAATCCTGAGACTGCGCCTTGACAGACAATGTCAGAGAGGCTATAAATGCCAGACATAAAATTTTCTTCATAACGTTATCCTATTAAAGAGTATGTTCAAAAAATATTCTTGATAAACCTGAAGCTGATCACGGGAAAAGCCTTCAGCTTCGAAACGAAATTCACATAAGAGCCCATATCGCCTGGGATATCGCTGACATCTTCCGTCAGATTCACACCATCAGGGGATACCATTGAGGGCTTACCACCCCAGAACATCAGACCGCCCGTGACGGCAAACTTCAGATCATCGTGCTTCTTGGAAAAAGCAGCCTCATAGCCAATGCCCAGATAAGGCTTAAAGGAATTGGTCTTTACAGGGATGGAAATGACACCTTGGTTTCCTGGGGTCATCTTGTAGGCTTCACCATCATCATACTTGCCCATCGGGAAGCCAGCAGAACCATAATCCACCAGATAGTTTAAACTGGGATCGCCAGTGCCTTCTACAGCAGCCTTATACAACTTATTATAGGCGCTGACAGCCTGAAGTGTGGCTGTAGAACCACCGTCGCTTTCAATTTTCGCAAACTGAGACGGTCCCCAGTAAAAACCAATCGTCGCATGCAACTTCTTATTGCCTGACAAAGGGAAAATATCCACGAGGAACTTAAAATTATTCATGGTAATCCGGCTTGTCATGTCAATAGTCGGCATCATATCATAACCATATGTCTTATATATCAGTTCACGCACGCGATCATAATTGGTCTCTATGCGATCACGGTTCTCATCATACTGAATGGATTTCTCATTGCCGATCATGACATCAGCAGAAATATGCCGCTTGAAATGGGGCATCAATTCATACCCCACCCGTACCTGTGCAAACTCACAGACCGGCATGGCGAGGTCAACACCAATACCAGAGGTACCAAGCGAAAGCGACAGATCCAGATGCTCAAACGTATTACCACGATGCCAGTAACCTGCTTTTACCGGCACCTTCTCCTTATTACCAAGCTTCACGGATGGAACATACTGTGCACTGACAGCGTGAGCTAACAGGACAGCGGCCACAAGAGCCAGACATCTCTTTATTCCTAATCCATTCATATCTATTCTTTCATATTATCTCATGCGCCAACGTCCGTCTCTCTCTACCATCGGCACCACGATTTCCTCGTTGGTGGAATCACCGAAACAGAGCGTCAGGAACACATTCGTGTATGGCTGTAACTGTATGCTGTCCGTCTTGGCACGTACGATACGCACCTCGCGGATGCCACCGTGGGACGACTGTTGAGTCGCCATGAACTGCTGGTAGTTGTCAAGCAACTGCGAGCGGTACTCAGGATCATCCGGCAAGTCGAGTCCCTCCAGAAACGACTCATACTCGCCATGTATCAGATGGTCATAGTAGCCCTTGGCAGCCAGAGAGGCCAGTTCTTCTGGGGTAGGCTGCGAGCAGCCAAGAAGAGCAAGGCAGACGAGCAATCCCAGCCGTTCTAACCTGACTAACTGATGACCAACGCTTTTCCCCATTACTTCTGGCGAACAAACACGTTAATTGGCGAGCCCGTCAGCGTCCAGTTCTCCCGGATCTTATTCTCCAGGAAACGCTTATACGGCTCTTTCACATATTGCGGCAGGTTAGCATAGAACACGAAAGTGGGAATCTGCGTGTCGGGCACCTGTGCCACATACTTGATCTTAATATACTTTCCTTTCACCGAGGGAGGCGGATAAGCCTCTATCAACGGGAGCATCACCTCATTGAGTTTTGACGTACCAATCTTCGCCTTGCGATGCAGATAGACATCCTTGGCAGTCTCCAGCACCTTGAAGATACGCTGCTTTGTCAATGCAGAACCGAAGATGATGGGGAAATCAACGAATGGAGCCATACGCTCGCGGATGGCATTCGTAAAGGTGTCGATCACGATCTGCGACTTATCTTCCACCAGATCCCATTTGTTGACGACAACCACCAATGACTTGTTGTTCTTCTGTATCAGTTGGAAGATATTCATATCCTGCGCCTCAATACCACGCGTAGCATCGATCATCAAGATGCAGACATCGCTGTTCTCGATGGCGCGGATAGAGCGCATCACGGAGTAAAACTCAAGATCCTCCGTCACCTTGTTCTTACGGCGGATACCTGCTGTATCAACGAGGTAGAAGTCGAAGCCGAATTTATCGTAACGGGTATAGATGCTATCACGTGTCGTACCGGCGATATCCGTCACGATATGACGATCCTCGCCGATAAAGGCATTGATGAGACTCGACTTTCCTGCATTCGGACGGCCAACCACGGCAAAACGGGGAATACCATCCTCTGTCTCGTCAGTCTTATTCTCTGGCAGCATCTCCAGCACCTTATCAAGCAGATCACCCGTACCACTGCCAGTGGCGGCGCTAATGGGTATGGGATCACCCAGTCCGAGTTTGTAGAACTCGTACTGATCATAAAGATTCTTACCGTCATCAGCCTTATTGACCACAAGCAATACAGGCAGTTTGGCACGACGCAGGATCTGCGCCACATCCATATCCAAATCGGTCACACCGTTGGAGATATCACAGAGAAAGAGCACAAGATCAGCTTCCTCTGTGGCAATGACGACCTGCTTACGGATTTCTTCCTCAAAAATATCATCGGAATTAACCACCCAGCCCCCAGTATCAACGACAGAGAATTCCTGTCCGTTCCATTCGCACTTGCCATACTGACGGTCACGCGTAGTACCTGCCTCATTGCTGACAATCGCCTGACGGCTTTTCGTCAAGCGGTTGAACAAGGTCGATTTCCCAACGTTCGGGCGTCCTACTATCGCTACTAAATTTGCCATACTTAATTACTCAGGATTATAACCGAAATGATTCAATTCACGCTCGGAACTGCGCCAGTCCTTATCCACCTTCACGAAGGTCTCCAGATAGATGGGCTTGTCGAAAAACTTCTCCAAAGCCTTGCGGGCCTCTGTCGAGACTTTCTTCAGGGCCACACCTTGATGGCCGATGATGATACCCTTTTGGGAGTCGCGCTCCACATAGATAACAACATTGATGTGGATGTTCTTCTCCGTTTCCTTGAAGCGCTCCACCGCGACCTCCACACTATAGGGGATTTCCTTATCATAGTAGAGTAGTATCTTCTCACGTACTATCTCCGAGACGAAGAAGCGGGCCGGCTTATCTGTCAACTGATCCTTATCGAAATAGGCAGGGCTCTCAGGGAGCAGTTCCTGAATGCGCTTCAGGAGTATGTCCACGCCGAACTTGTTTTTTGCTGAGATGGGCAGGATCTCTGCCTTTGGCAAGAGGGCATGCCAATGCTCAACAATCTCTGCAAGTGCCTCCTGACTAGATTTTTCTGTTTTACCAGAGCCTAACTCATCAATTTTATTAATCAGCAGAAGTACAGGAATCTCCATCCGCTGGACCTTTTCCAAGAAGTCCATATTCTTCTCGGGATTCTCCACCACGTCAGTGACATAGAGCAGGATATCTGCATCCTGCAGCGCCGACTCGGAGAAGGCCAACATAGATTCCTGCAACTTGTAATTCGGCTTCAACACACCCGGCGTATCAGAGAAGACGATCTGCATCTCCGGGGTATTCACAATACCCATGATACGGTGGCGGGTAGTCTGTGCCTTGAAGGTTGCAATAGAAATACGCTCACCAACCAACTGGTTCATGAGCGTACTTTTACCTACGTTGGGGTTTCCAACGATGTTGACGAATCCGGCCTTATGCACACTTGTCACTTGTCACTTCACTTTTCGTTTCCATCGTATGCCCATTTCAGATAGGACGCTCCGTGTACGAATCCCGCGCCAAAGGCGGTAAGTATCATGTTATCACCTTTTCTGAGCTTACTCTCGTAGTCCCAGAGGGCCAGCGGAATCGTAGCGGCACTCGTATTACCATAGTGCTCGATGTTCACCATCACCTGCTCCATCGGCAGTTCCAACCGCTTGGCCACAGCCTCGATGATACGCATGTTTGCCTGATGGGGAACCACCCACTGGATATTGTCCTTATTCAGTCCGTTGCGCTCAGCGATCAATACGCAGTCGTTGCTCATGTTTGTCACTGCATAGCGGAACACCGTACGTCCCTCCTGATACAGGTAGTGCAGTCGGTGATCAACAGTGAAATGCGACGGCGGACAGACAGAGCCCCCAGCCTTCATATGGAGGAAGGGCAGGCCCTTGCCATCCGTACGCAGGAAGGAGTCCATCACACCGATATTCTGTTCCTCCGTAGCTTCCAGCATGACTGCAGCCGCACCATCTCCGAAGAGCGGACAGGTCTGACGGTCTTTATAGTCCGTCACTGACGACATCTTATCGGCACCGATAATGATGATGCGCTTACAGCGTCCACTCTGAATCATCGATGCCGCTACGTCGAGCGCATAGAGGAATCCACAGCAAGCACCCCAGAAGTCAAACGCGAACGCGTTCTTCAGTCCGAGCTTACCAACTACGATGCTGGCTGTGGATGGGAATTTATAATCCGCCGTGGAAGTGGCTACGATCAGCGCGTCGATGGTATCAGGATCCACACCTGTCTTCTGCACCAGTTGCTTGGCAGCCTTACGGGCCATATAGCTGGTACCGAGGCCTTCCTCTGTGAGGATGCGGCGCTCCTTGATGCCGACACGCGTCATAATCCACTCGTCATTGGTATCTACCATTCTCGACAGTTCCTCATTCGTGAGGACATAGTCGGGAACAAAGCCGCCAATGCCGGTGATTATCGCATTGATTCTATTCATTACTCAGCAACTGCGTCCTCTTTCTTAATAGCCACCTTACCACGATAGTAGCCACATGTCGGGCATACTGTGTGATAAACGTAATATGCGCCACAGTTAGGGCATACTGCGAGTGTAGGAGCTACAGCCTTGTCGTGAGTACGACGCTTGGCCTGACGAGTACTTGATTGTCTTCTTTTAGGATGTGCCATAATTATTTAATTACTTTAAATCTTAAACTTTTAAATGCTTTAGTTTTTCCCATCGGGGGTCTGCAGACTGGTCGGACTCCTCATCGCTGCTTCGGTCAGCTGACAGCTCTTCCAGAGCTTGTGTCATGGCAGGGTTGCACTTGCCAGGTGCATGCACATGCCTGATGGGTATAGCCAGTATGGCAAACTCATAGATGAACCACGAGATGTCAAGTATTCCTTCGTCCTCAGGCACCACGATGATATCATCTTCCTCTGAGTAGTTGCTTCCGAACTTGACGACAAGGCGATTATCGGTCTCCACCGGCTGCTCCATATCGTCCAGACAACGGTCGCAAGGTATGATGACATGGCCTTCTGTATGGAGCAAGAGTTCAAAAAAACCGGTAGCCTTGCGTATAGACACCGACACGTGCAAAGAGCCCTGCTTCACCTCGGCACTGCCCAAAGCCTCGAAGAAATCGTCGTCAAGACTGAGTTCCAAGGATGTCTCCTCTTCCGTCAGACCTTTCAGGTCAATCTTCAGAAACTCCAGACTATTCATCATAACGGGTTGCAAAGTTACAAACTTTTTTTCATATATCAGACTCTCATTTGATTTTTTTATCATTTTCCCGTAAAATCCGTCACTATCAACAGGTTATATTACACAAAAACAGGGGCTTTTGTGCAATAATCAACATCTTTTTGGCAATTCT
>JAFYPG010000189.1 GCA_017547605.1 Prevotella sp. | reverse complement strand
TCCTTCTGGCGCAGGATAACGTCCTGATCTACCATAGCCTCCTTCACGGCCTGCAGGTAGTCCCAGTCCATCTCACCACCGATGATATCGATGAGATCCTTGTTGCCCTCGAACTTCACCTGGTAGATGGTCACCTTGTTCACCTCGTCGATGATACCCACGTCGTGGGGAGCGAGCACCTGTGCACCGTCGTCCCAGTAAGCCTTGTAGCCGTTATACTCCTTCGGGTTGTGCGAAGCCGTCACGTTCACACCGGCCTGACAGCCCAGTTGACGGATGGCGAACGAGATCTCCGGTGTCGGACGCAGGCTCTCGAAGAGATACACCTTGATGCCGTTGGCCGAGAAGATATCGGCAACGGTCTCTGCGAACATACGGCCGTTGTTACGGCAGTCGTGACCCACCACTACGGAGCACTGCTTGCCCGGGAACGCCTTGTTGATATAGTTGGCGAATCCCTGGGTAGCCATACCCACGATGTACTTGTTCATACGGTTCGTACCTGCGCCCATGATACCGCGCAGACCACCCGTACCAAACTCCAGATTCTGATAGAAGGCGTCGATGAGGTCGGTCTTGTCCTCATTATCGAGCATTGCCTGCACTGCCTTTCTTGTCTCCTCGTCAAAGGCCGGAGAAAGCCATTCTTTAGCCCGTGCCTCGCACTGAGCAATCAGTTGAGCATTGTCTGCCATAGTCTTCCTATATTTTATGTTTTAGACATTAATAATATTCTAAATCACAAAGATAGGAAATTTTTGTTGATAGTTTACGGTTTATAGTTGATAGTTGATTACTTTTAGAAATTTTTAATGTTTAATGCTTAATCTTTAATGTTTAATCTTTAATGTTTAATGTCTTTCAACATTCTGTCGATTTCCTCAAACTGCTTCCCCATGTTCAAGTTGAAGTAGATACGATAGAGTGCCTCACCCCACTTCTGCGTCTCCTGCGGTGCCAGTTTGCGGTAGGTCTCCATATAGGGCAGCGCCTTCTGATACATCTTCGTAATCTGCTTCTTCTGCTTGCGCGAGTCCATCTTCAGTGCGATGTTCAGGCAGGCCGTACCCGCGTTATAGAAAGCCTCCGTAGCCAGACCGTCGAAGGCGATCAGTTGCTTGCTGTAGTCCAGACACTCCTTGTAGCGGCCGAGGTTCAGCAGCATCGTCGATTTCGCCAACATGAACAGCGTGTTCAGGCTGTCCGTCGCCAGAGCCTCTTCGGCCACAGCCAGCGCCTGCTCATAGTTGCCCTTGGCCGAGTAGCTGTCCATCAGCCGTGGGAAGAAATAGGCCGACTCCGGGAAGCGCCCGAAACCCTCGCGCAGCGTCTCGACATACATCTCCTGATCCTTCAGCGCGCGCCAGGCCTCAGCCGTATATTGCAGGGTATAATCCAGTTTGGCGGTGTCGCGACGGGCCAACTGGGCGTAGCGCAGGGTGAGCACGGGGTCGCTCTTCCTGTAGCCGCTGTAAGTGGCCCAGTAGGCCGCCTCCCCCATCCTATTGTCCGTCGTCATCAGGTCGTAGCCCGTGAACAGCGGCTGACGGTCGCAGTCCATATAGCGCTCGAAGAAGTCGTAGGCCACGTCCAGTTCGCCCTTCCTCAGATGGTACGTGCCGCCATAAAACAGGTTCGGCCTGTACTGCATCAGTTTCTGGGCATTCTCCTTGCGGTATTCAGGGTTCACGCGTCCCTTCTTGTCTGGCTTCATGTCGAGCGAATCCAGATGAGTGCCGATGTCGAACATCCTGCGCGTCATCTCGAAGAATCTCGCCGTATCCACCTCTTCCTTCTTATACATCCGCTCGTTCACCTGCAGGTACTGCTTCTCTACGGCCAGCAGCCACATATCATAGATACGCTTGTCTCCGAGGTGCGTCGAGTCCTTCAGCAGATCCGTCATCAACTTCTCTGCCCTGTCGTAGCCCTTGTCGCCTTTCAGGATTACGCGCGCCTCCTGCAACTGCCTCCGCTGGGCGGTCGCAAACAAAGAAATAATGAGTAATATGGTTGTTAAGAATAGCTTTCCTTTCATGTCATGATTGATTTGCGGATGCAAAGGTAAACAATTCCCTTTGCACCCACAAACTATTTGGGTTTAATTAACAACTAATGATACGGATATATTCTTCGTAGGAAATGTGGCGGCCGCCCATGGAACGGAGATGCGGGGTTTCGAACTGGCAGTCGATGATGGTGCCTCCCCGGGTATCGAGCGTACGGGCAAGGTGGATCAGGGCGAGTTTTGAGGCGTTGGGCACAAGTGAGAACATGCTCTCCCCAAAGAAGGCCCTGCCGAGGTTGACACCATAGAGTCCACCCACAAGACGTTGTCCATCCCACACCTCGACACTCGCGGCGAAGCCTTGGCAATGGAGTTCTGTGTAGGCCTTGATGATGTCGGGGCCCAACCATGCGCCTTCTTCTTCATCGCGGTTCTGAGCGGTGGAACAGCCACGTATCACACCGTCGAAATCCTTGTTCATGGTGAGCTTATAGCGGTTCTGGTGGATCAGTTGCTGCATGGAGTGGCTGATGTGGATCTCGTTGGGGAAGATGACGAAACGCTGTAAGGGACAGAACCAGAGGCGGTTCTCGTCTCTGAACGAATACCAGGGGAAGAAGCCGTTGGAGTAGGCCAGCAACAGACGATCTACCGACAGATCACCGCCCACAGCCACCAGTCCGTCTTCCTCACCCAGATGGGGATCAGGGAACCAGAGTTTATCGTCTAATTGAAAGACTGCCATTGTTCCTTTCTACAGTGACGTTGCCACCATGTTTCAGACTGCCAAACAGTATCTCGCGCATCAGCAGAGGTTTGAGTCGCTGGGCTATCACGCGATCCATCTCACGAGCGCCGTATTCGCGGGTAAACCCTTCTTCGAGCAACTGTGCGAAAGCCTCGTCGCTTAATGTCATGGTGACCTGTTTGGCCGTAAGTTTCTCCTGCAGTTCACCCAACTTCTTGCGCAGGATGAGTGTGGCCATCTCACGATCCATATCGTTGAACACCACAGTGCCCGTCAGACGGTTGATGAACTCAGGCTTAAACGTCTTCTTCACTTGTTTCAGCATGGCCTCGCCACGCGACACTTTACCTGTAAAACCGATATTGGCCTGAGCAGCAAACTGGGCTCCAGCATTCGAGGTCATAATCAGGATTACGTTGCGGAAGTCGGCCTTACGTCCCTTATTGTCGGTGAGTTTGGCGTAGTCCATCACCTGCAACAGAATATTGTAGATGTCCTGATGGGCCTTCTCAATCTCGTCGAGCAACAGCACGCAGTTGGGTGTTTTGCGGATGGCATCTGTCAGCAGACCGCCATCTTCATAACCCACATATCCTGCTGGCGAACCAATCAGTTTGGCCACCGTATGCTTCTCTGTATATTCGCTCATGTCGAAGCGTAACAGCGTGATACCAAGTTCTTTGGCGAGCACTCGTGCCACCTCTGTCTTACCCACACCAGTAGGTCCTACAAACAGCAGAGAGGCCAAGGGTTTGTTGTCGTCGAGGAGTCCAGCCTTCGACATCTGTACCGACTCCACCACCTGTCGGATAGCCTCGTCCTGACCATAGATCTGAGCCAACAATCTGGGTGCCAAGGTCTCCAACTGGGTATTGTCCTCATCTTCTTTCATCGCCAGGGCATCCACCTTACAGGTCTTTGCCAGCACATCGGCAATCTCTGTCTTCGAGACGGTTTGCTTCTCGTTTTTCACTTCCAAAGCCGCACCAGCCTCGTCTATCAGGTCGATGGCCTTGTCAGGCAAGAATCGGTCGTTCACATGCTTATAACTCGCATCCACGGCAAAGTCGAGGGCAGCCTCGTCGTAGGTCACCCCGTGGAAGTGCTCATATTGTTCGCGCAACTGGCGCAGAATATGTTTCGTCTCCTCGGGTGTGGGTTCGGGGATGTCGATCTGCTGGAAACGACGCACCAGCCCCTTCGAACGCGAGAAGTGGCGATTGTATTCCTCGTAGGTGGTAGAACCGATAAAGCGGATGCTGCCCGACTCAAGATAAGGCTTCAGCATGTTCGAGGCGTCCATCGATCCCTCGCCTGTAGCACCTGCTCCCACCAGCGTGTGGATCTCGTCGATATACACGATGTTCTTCTGACTCTCCTCCTGGATGCCGTCCATGATCTGTTTGATGCGGTTCTCGAAGTCACCACGATATTGCGTACCAGCCAACAGCGTACCTATATCAAGTTGGTAGATGCGACTGCCTTTCAGGCGTTCAGGCACGCGGCCTTCCTCAATCATCCTGGCCAAGCCCCATATCAGCGCTGTCTTACCCACACCTGGTTCACCGATGTGCAGGGGATTGTTCTTGTCGCGACGGCAGAGCACCTGGATGGTACGCTCCAACTCCTGTTCGCGGCCTATCAGCGGATTGTGGTTCTCATAGAGGTCGTTCATGCAGGTCACCAGTCGGCGCCACGCTGCCTCGGGCTTCGCTTCGCCCGTCTCCGACTCTAAATGGTCGTCGTATTCATAGGCGCTGATCAGTTCGCTGATAAAGTGGCTCTCCAGATCGCCCAGCGCCTCCTTCAACAGATAACATGCCCACGATTCGGTGAGATGCAAGATACCCATCACAAGGTGGGGCAGGTCGAGGGCCTGCGCACTACTATTCAACACCTGTTGACAGGCATATTCTATCACTTCGGCCATCTGTGCGGAGGCCTCGGGCTCGTACTCCTTGTCATCGGGTATGGACTCTATCACCTCCAACTGGTCCTCTATATGCTCAGCAAACGACCCTGATGGGTAGAAGATGTTGAGCGTACGGCTGAAGTTTGGTTCATCGGTCAGCACCAGCAACAGGTGTTCTGGCATCACGAATTCGTGACGGTATCTCCTGCAGCACTTCATGGCTTCGTGCAGCATCTGGCCTGCACGCCTCGTCTGTTTGATCTCTGCCATATTACTCTTTTTCCGGTTCAACAGTCAGGCGAAGAGGGTATCCTGCCTCACGCGCCATATTCGTGGCTTTCCGCACTTTCGAGGTAGCCACATCATAACTATAGATGCCCACCACGGCCTTGTCAGAGTGGTGTACCTGCAGCATCAGTGTCTCGGCCTCAGCCTCGCTCTTAAAAAACACCTGGGTCAGAATCATCACCACAAACTCCATCGTTGTGAAGTCGTCGTTGTAAATGGTCACCTTATACCTGCGAGGCTCCCTCAGATCTATTCTCTGTCGTTCCTTGGTTGCTGATTGTTCCTTCGCCATGATCTTATCTATTTCAATCTTCGTTATTTCTTATCAATCGAGGCCCCCAAGAACTCTTTCAGACCTGGGGCATTCCTGTTAGGATTTCTGTTGCAAAAATAAAAAGAAATCCCCAAACCAGCAAGCTTTTTGGAAATTAATATGTATCTTTTCCACCGTAAGGGCACAATGGGACCTTTTTGGCTCTTTTTTGCTTTTTTTCCTTTTTTCCTTGCTTTTGCCCCTTTTTTTTTGTATCTTTGCAGTATGAAAAATGGAAATCATACGCAAACCTTACAGGGGGACAGGAATGAAGGTGTCCGTTCTAAAGGTGTGGGTGTATGAGGGTGAGGGTTGTTTCCAAACTCCTCACGCGTACCGTGCGCGGTACGCGTGACTATTTTTATCATTATCCTACACCCACCCCCACC
>JAFYPG010000188.1 GCA_017547605.1 Prevotella sp. | reverse complement strand
GGTACCAAGGGCGAGAGCGAAGACCTCACGGGAAATATTGACCGTCGTACCAACCTGGGCGGCGACCACTCCTTCCACGTGCTGAATGCCAAGAAGATCCGCATCACCCTCGACATGATGGAGTACAGCTACAAGATCGAGCCGGTGAACATCGCCGAGAACTACTACCTCATCGGTGGTCCCGGCGAATGGAATGCTGACGCAGCTATGCAGATGCAGTTCTCCCACAGCGACAAGGATGTCTTCGAGGATCCGATCTTCACCTACACCTTCGCAGGTAACGGTGGTGACATGTGGTTCGCATTCGGTGACAAGGATGCCATCGATGCCGTGGCAGCTGACGACTGGACGAAACTCTTCGGCACCACCGGTGAAAGCACCGACCTGAGCGGCACGTTCGACTACCGCTACAACCTCGGCGGCGACCACTCGTTCTGCGTCGATGGCAAGGCCAAGTTCTACCGCTTCCAGGTCAACATGGCCGACAAGACTTACACCATCACGGAACTGAACTTCGACCCGTATATCTACTTCATCGGTGCCACCGACGGCTGGACTAATGCCGAGCAGAAGTTGGCACTCGCCGACGACAACGGTCTCTACACGGGTTATCTCTACTGCGCTGATCCCAACGAATGGGGCAACGAGTTCAAGTTCCAGAAGATACCTGGCGACTGGGATTCACAGCTCAACAGCGGTACGTTCACAGGCGGCATCACCGGCGATTTCGCTGACGGTGGCGACAACATCAAGGCAGTTGCCGGCGAGGGTGTCTATTACGTGACCCTCGACATGGCTAACCTGACGCTTAATGCCGTCCGTATCACGAACATGAACCTCGTGGGCGACTTCAACGGCTGGAACAATGCCGACGATGCCCAGCAGATGACGTGGGATGCAGAGAACTACTGCTTCGTCATTGAGAACGCTGGCGTCAATGAAGTCGGCTGGAAGTTCACCACGAACAATTCATGGGATGTGAACCTCGGCGCTAATGACAGTGTGGAGCCGTCTGATAACATCTCCGACCTCGTGGCTAACGGTAAGAACCTGGGCGTTGTCGGTAAGACCATCAAGCTCTATCCGACACGTAGGGATAGCAATTGCATCTACTGCACAGTAGAGTAAACGCAAACGTTTGCACAGCGCAAACAACTGACAAGGTGCCGCCTGATAGTTTTTCAGGCGGTTCCTTTCTTTTTTTTATAAAAAGTGTTTAATACTTGGTCGTTTCGGGGATTTATCGTATCTTTGCACCCGATAAATCAAATAGTTACTAAAAGACTTACGAATGAAAAAATACCTTTGGATCCTGCTGATCACCTTCAGTTTGCCCCTGTTCACCTCCTGTGAGGAATTTTTAGATCTCCTCTTCGACAACCCGGCATCCCCCTATACTCCCACCTATGACGAAAACGCGAAAATTCCCGATAACGTCTATATCGCCGACGTCAATCAGCCTAATGGCACGGAATACCTGCCGGCACCGCCGACCTCCGAGAGCGATGTCGTTTTGCTCGACGACAAGATACAGTGGGAGTGGGGAAAGACCCAGCGCGCCACCAACCGCGGCCAGATCGCGATGGCTCACATGGGCCGTTCCCCGGAGACCATGTGCAAGGTGATGGCCGAAGTGATGGGTCTGCAGACCATCAGCAAGGATGCCACCCCCGCCATCTACCGCCTGCTGAGCAGGGCCTACCATACCGGTGAGCAGTCAGCCACAACGGCCAAGTCGAAATATAAGCGCCAGCGCCCCTTCGCCGTATTTGGCGAGTCAGCCTGGTATGCCGCCGACGCCAACGACAAGACCGGTTCCTACACCTCGGCCACCACAGCCGCAGGATGGGCCGTGGGACTTGCCTTCGCTGAGATGTGGCCACCTTTGCAGGACAAGTTCCTGAGGAAAGCCTTCCAGTTCGGAGAAGACCGCGTGATCAGTGGTTCCAACTTCCAGAGCGATGTCGAAGGCGGCTACTGCTGCGGTTCCGCTGCCTACACACAAGCCCATATTGACCAGAAATTTCAGGAAGACATCACGGCAGCCCGCGATGAATACAAGCGACTCTTAGGCGTGGCCTCCACATATAATCCCACCGCCGGTGTCGGCATCCCTAATGGCGTCAGCATCCTCAATGCACCCCTTAGCACCAGCGACGCCCGTTATCAGGCCGACCTGATGCGCTACTACGAGGCCAAGAAGTTGCGCGACACCAGCCGCGGCCAGCAGGCCGTGATGGACGCCGATGCCAATACCGAGAACCTGGCCAAGATCTTTGGCGGTATCATCGGCATCACCATCACCCCGAGCACCACGCCCGCCATCTACCGCCTGATGGAACTGATCCGTCCCAACAACGCCACGATCTGCCAGAATGTGAAACTCACCTATTTCCGTCTGCGCCCCTTCGCACAGTTGGGCGAATCGACACCCCTGCCCGCCAAGGAGCCCTATTATAAGACGCAGAGCAGTTATCCCTCTGGACATACCTGCTATGCCTGGGCTGTGGGCCTCATGCTGGCCGAGGTGGCACCCCCCTACCAGAACCAGATCCTGGCCCGTGCCTACATCTTTGGCGACAACCGTGTAGTTGTGGGCTACCACTGGCCTACCGACGTCGATGCCGGCCGTATTCTCGCTGCCTCACTCATTGCCAACATGCAAACCAGTGAGGAAT
>JAFYPG010000187.1 GCA_017547605.1 Prevotella sp. | reverse complement strand
AGTACGACGGTTCGCTGAAGGCCGAACACGGCACGGGTCGTAACATGGCACCGTTCGTGAAGTACGAGTGGCGCGACAAGGCCTACGAGGCCATGAAGGAACTCAAGGCCATCTTCGACCCTGAGGGACTGCTAAACCAGGGCGTGATCTTCAACGACGACCCAGAGTGCTTCATCAAGTGCCTGAAGCCATTGCCCGTATTGGATTTCGACTTCAAGAGTGTACCTGACGGCGGTCATTACCTGATGGATCCCAAACTCTCGACGGCCAAGGAAACCATCGAACAGGTGAAGCGCGCCAACAAGTGTATCGAGTGCGGTTTCTGCGAGGTCAACTGTATGTCATGCGGACTGACGCTGTCGAGCCGTATGCGTATCGCCGTGCAGCGCGAGATCCGAGAACTGGAGGCCACAGGAAAGGATCCTAAGCGTGTGGCAACCCTGAAGAAACAATACAAGTACTATGGTGACCAGACCTGTGCAACGGATGGCCTCTGTTCTACCTCCTGTCCGATGAAGATCAACACGGGCGAACTGACACACCTCATCCGTCAGATGGATATGAACAACAGTACCATAGGCTATCAGGTTGGTGAGTTTGCCGCCAACCACATGGCAGGCATCAAGTCTGGCTTGCGCGTGGTACTCGACGTGGCCCATGCCGCCCACGTCACCCTCGGTCCGAAACTGATGACGACCGTCTGCCGTACGATGAACAAGATGGGTATGCCCCTCTGGACGACGGCCATGCCAAAGAAGCACCGTCAACCCAAGAAGTCAGACCTCACACAGTTTATCATCGACCGTTCGCTGCCCCATAACCAGCCTACGGAGGAGAACCCGCTGAAGGTGGTCTATTTCCCCAGTTGTATCAACCAGACGATGGGTCAGTCGAAGCACGGTGGCAAGATTCACGACCTCGTGGATGAGGTTATCCAACTGATGGCGAAGGCTGGCTACGAGGTGATCTTCCCAGAGGGCATGGAGAAGATGTGCTGTGGACAGATCTGGGAGTCGAAGGGTATGCTCGACATCGCCGACCGTAAGAGTGCCGAACTGGAACTGGCACTGTGGAAAGCCTCCAAGGAAGGCAAGTATCCCGTACTTTGTGCGCAGAGTCCCTGTCTGCACCGTATGAAGAAGGTGATGAAGAAGATGAAACTCTACGAGCCCGCCGAGTTTATCATGAAATACCTCGTGGATCGTCTCGACTTCCATCCCATCGACCGTCCTATCGCCCTGCACATCACCTGCTCTACACGACAGATGGGCGTGGCCGATGATCTCATTAATCTGGCCAAGATGTGTTCCACGAAGGTCTATCTGCCAGAGGGCGTAGGCTGCTGCGGCTTCGCTGGCGATAGGGGCTTCACCTTCCCAGAACTCAATAAGTACGGTCTGCGCAAACTGCGTCCACAGATCGAGGCCAACCATATCGAGGTGGGCTACTCCAATAGCCGTACCTGTGAGATCGGTCTCGAGACGAACACAGGCATCCCGTACATGAGTATCGTCTATCTCGTCAACGAGTGTACGACGAAGAAGGAAAGCTGATAAAAACGCGAGAAGCGCCAGCCGTTTGGCTAGCGCTTCTCTCTTAGTTGCGGAGGCAGGATTCGAACGTGCGACCTCCAGGTTATGAGCCTGGCGAGCTACCAACTGCTCCACTCCGCGATGTCATTTTTCTTAAGCGGGTGCAAAGGTACACATATTTTCCGACATACGCAAATAATTATGCGATTTTTTTAGAAAATGTCGTTTTTTGCAACTTTTTCTACCAGTTTTCTTGCACAATTCAAAGAAAACGTGTAATTTTGCACACTGTAATGCCCATGTGCAATTAATAATCAGAAGGAGGAAGCAATCATGTCGATATCCAAAACAAGACAAAAACTGGTAGATGTAGCGCGCCAACTGTTCGCCAAGAACGGTCTGGAAAATACGACAATGAACGACATTGCCCTGCAATCAGGAAAAGGTCGTCGTACGCTTTATACCTATTTCAAATCCAAGGAGGAAATTTACTACGCCGTCATCGAAGGTGAGCTGGAGCGTCTGAGCGACAAACTCGACGAGGTGGCTGCCCGTAAGATCCGTCCGCAGGACAAGATCATCGAACTGATCTACACCCACCTGAGCATGATCCGTGAGACGGTGGTGCGCAACGGTAACCTGCGCGCTGAGTTCTTCCGTAACATCTGGATGGTGGAGAAGGTGCGTAAGCACTTCGACGACGCAGAGATCGAACTCTTCCGTAAGGTCTATACGGAGGGTAAGGAAGACGGCGAGTTCGACATCGACAACATCGAACTCGTGGCCGACATCACCCACTATTGTATCAAGGGTCTCGAAGTGCCCTATATCTACGGCCGAATCGCACATGGCATGAAGGAGGAGGACACCAAGCCACAGGTGGCCAAGGTGGTCTATGGT
The DNA here is from genome assembly GCA_017547605.1 of Prevotella sp. GTDB lineage: Bacteria > Bacteroidota > Bacteroidia > Bacteroidales > Bacteroidaceae > Prevotella. The sequence goes on along the minus strand of JAFYPG010000187.1, from coordinate 4,078 downwards.
GCACTGGGAAAGTTCCAAAGGAAATGAGGAGACATTAAACATTAAAGATTAAACATTAAACATTATAATAAACATTCAAATTATGGGATTATTAAGTGGTAAGACAGCGCTGATTACTGGTGCTGCACGCGGTATCGGAAAGGCTATCGCACTGAAGTACGCCTCTGAGGGCGCTAACATCGCATTCACCGACCTCGAGATCAACCTCGAGACTGAGAAGGAAATCGCCGCCCTGGGCGTGAAGGCCAAGAGCTACGCCTCTAACGCTGCAGACTTCGCTCAGACTGAGGAGGTCGTCAAGGCTGTGAAGGAAGAGTTTGGCAGCATCGATATCCTGGTGAACAATGCAGGTATCACGAAGGACGGTCTGATGCTCCGTATGACGGAACAGCAGTGGGACGCCGTGATCGCCGTCAACCTGAAGTCTGCCTTCAACTTCATCCATGCCTGTGTGCCCGTGATGATGCGCCAGCGTGGTGGTTCGATCATCAACATGGCTTCTGTCGTAGGTGTGCATGGTAACGCTGGACAGGCTAACTATGCTGCTTCAAAGGCTGGACTGATCGCCCTTGCCAAGAGTATCGCCCAGGAGATGGGTCCCAAGGGTATCCGTGCCAACGCTATCGCCCCTGGCTTCATCGAGACAGCCATGACGGCTGCCTTGCCTGAGGAGGTGCGCAAGGAATGGTGCAACAAGATTCCCCTGCGCCGTGGTGGACAGGTGGAGGATATCGCCAACGTGGCTACGTTCCTCGCCAGCGACATGTCGAGTTACGTGAGTGGTCAGGTGATTCAGGTCGATGGTGGCATGAACATGTAATATGCAGGTCATCTACGAGGACAACCATATTATCATTGTCAACAAACAGAGTGGGGAGATCGTACAGGGCGACAAGACTGGCGATCGCCCCCTCTCTGATATTGTAAAGGACTATATCAAGGAGCGCTACGCCAAACCTGGAGCCGTGTTCCTGGGTGTGGTGCATCGTCTGGATCGTCCTGTCAGTGGCCTCGTCGTCTTCGCCCGTACCTCGAAGGCCCTTGCACGCCTCAACAAGATGTTTGCTGAAGGTGAGGTACACAAGACCTACTGGGCGATCGTGAAAAACACGCCTCGCGAGCCAGAGGGAACCTTAGAGCACTGGCTCGTGCGCAATGAGAAACAAAACAAGAGTTATGCCTACGATAAGGAGCGTCCGAATGCCAAGAAGGCCATCCTGAAATACAAGGTCATTGGTCATTCCGACAACTACACCTTATTAGAAGTACAACTGATGACAGGCCGCCATCATCAGATCCGTTGCCAACTGGCAGCGATGGGCTGTCCCATCAAGGGCGACCTCAAATACGGTGCCCCGCGCAGTAATCCTGACGGCAGCATCTCACTGCTGTCGCGACGCGTGGAGTTCATCCATCCCGTATCCAAAGAGCCGATCGTCGCAGAGGCTCCCCTCCCCGACGATACCCTTTGGCAATCCTTCAGATAACAGACTAAACGGCCAGACGCCTTCTGTACATATAGGCCAAGGCGAAGCAGAGTGCCAGGGCAGCAGCCACCACGACAATAGCCAGAACTATTGAGGGCTCACCGTTATCCACCGTCCCAGTACCATTGAGCACAATGTCAGACTGTGCCACGCTGTCTGTCACCGTTTCCTTCACATCCGCGATGGAATCCTTGACGGTATTCACCGTGTCTTCAACAATTTGTCTAATGGGTCTGTTAGGCCTATGGTAAGGTCTGCCAGGAAAAGCAACATCTAATAGAATCATAATCTCAACTTATTTAATAGTAAAACACTAAATCCAGAATCATCAGGAACAACACGCCTGAGAGAAAACTGATGGCATTGCAAAGAAATCCATAGACTGTCGCCCGTCCCCATGCCTTCACGAAGAAGTAGTACCACAGCGTCTCCACCAGGATGACGATCACCTCACCTATCAGGATCACGCCCCAGTCGTAGTCATAGTCCACCACCAGCAGGTTCAGTGGCACGTTCGTCAGGATATTCACCGCGACAGACGACCACAGCACACGCCTGCTCCTCTCCCTGAGGAAGCGCAGCACACCATATTCAATGAGAATCGTGGCGATCAGCGGGGGTAATATGGTAACAAGCATCTCCATCTCTTATAAATAGACAGCCAACAACCAACCAGGAATCAGTGCCGCTGCCAGCAGTCCGAAGGCCAAGCCCTCGCGCTTGGGCAGCAGCAGGTTCGCCAGATAGAGCGTGATGGGCATCGTGCAGTTCATCAGGAAAATACCCAGCAGTAGCACCCACACGAGACTGCTCCTGAAGAGGAAACACAGTGCCACACCTGCCAATATCACCATCAGTGACTTGAGGATACCCATCCAACGGGCGATCCAGCCACCAGCCATCTTGCCCAGCATCGCCACGGTGCCAATAATCAGAACCAGGCTCTGACTCTTCGTGATGCCACTTGAGAACACCTCGCCAGCAAACGAGCGATAGCCCACGAACAGCATCAGCGCCACCACCAGCGTCCACACCGTCACAGGTGTCATCGCTGCCACACGCGAACCGTCACCGCTCTGCGACACTCGGGCACTGACAGATGACACTCGGGGACTGGCTCCATCCTGTGCGCAGCTTGCGGAGCACAGTGGTGCCTGTCCCCCTGTGTCATCCAAGTCCCATCGCACATACGCTATCGCCAACCCCACAAACACCAGCAACAGTCCATATAACAGCATCCACGAACAGAATACCACCCCTATAGCCAAGCCCAGCGCGCCTGTCGAGACGAACACGCCCAGCGCCCGCATGTCATTACCCATCTTCACCACCGTCTGCTTGCCGCCCCACACATGGAAGAGCGAATTCCCTGCACCCAGTCCGACGGCCACCAGTATCAGCAGCCACTCCGCCTTGACAGGGAGCGATGCCATCGCCACAGCCACCGTCAGCAGCACGGCCGACGAGAGCAACAGCCAGTGACGCTGCGTCATACGGTCGGCCATCAAGCCCGTCAGGGGCTGCGACATAAACGCCAACACATTATATGTCAGGATGGCGCCCAGGATCAGACGGTCGCCGTATGCCCCCCAATAGTCACCGTAAGCCATTGCCAACAGAAACAGGCAGCACATGCACAACCCGTCCATCAGGAAGTGCATCACCGTCGTTATTCCTATCAGCTGACAATTCTTACTCATTCCGCTGCAAAGATACGAATTTTTTCGAATAATCAAATAATATTTGGATTTTTAAGATATTCATCGTATCTTTGCTGCCGATATGAGGACATTACTATTTTTGATACTTTTAGCCTGTACGATAGGCGCAACCGCACAGGAGCAGGTGAAGCACATCCGGCCGAAGAGCATCATCGAGATGCCCAAGATCAGTGCCGAGGAGTATAAGAACGCGACAGAGGATATCTATGCCGATAGTGCACGAGTAGGCGACCTGACCGTCTATACCGACCTGTATGGAGGCTTCTGCAGCTGGTATTGTGGTGGCGAGATCCTATCCGTCAAGGCGTCGAGTTGTCTGAAGCCACAGGGCAGATTTACCTACGAGGCCAAGCATGCCCACGACTTCAACCACGAAAGCGTATGGGCGGAAGGCGTCAAAGGTCAGGGCATCGGTGAATGGCTGGAGTATGAGTTCCCAGGCCGTTGTCCCCGCATCACCACCGTAGAGATCCTCGGCGGTCATGTAAAAAGCGACAAGGCGTGGCGCGCGAACTCCCGTCCGAAGAGCCTCAAGATGTACTATATGGGTAAGCCCTACGCCATCCTCGAACTGGAGGACAGCCGTACGTTGCAGTGCTTCGACGTGGGCGTGCTGGGTCCCCACGATGCAGAGGCCCCCAACTGGACGCTGCGCTTCGAGATCCTCGATGTCTATCCAGGTGAGAAATATGCCGACACCGTCATCTCAGAACTTTACTTCGACGGCATCGACGTACACTAAGCCCGAAGATTAGTTTAATCCCCCAGATTCAATATGACAACAAAGGAGATTACGGCAATCCCCTCGATTGGTTAGTTCAATCCCTGAGATTGCTCCGTTCTCCGTTCACGCTATGACGCTTTGACGCT
>JAFYPG010000186.1 GCA_017547605.1 Prevotella sp. | reverse complement strand
CACCATTGGTGACGGTGGCACTGGTATAATAGCAGGCACCCACCTCGTCGATATGATTCTTAAATCCTGACTCGGTATCAGAGATGTCGCGCTTGTTCAGTTGTATATAGCGGCCTTCGTTCAGACCGTTATAGGCCTTCGAGGTCTGTCCTCCATAGACCTCTATGGAGTTGGTCAGGAAGTCGCCCATCATCTTCATGTTGGCATTGATGAGACCGTTGCCGGCACCCAGCAGCACGATGAGCATAAAGATGCCCCACGCCACGGCGAAACCCGTCAGCGTCGTACGGAGCTTATTCCTCCTGGCCGTTGCCCATATTTCAGAAATGATGTCTCTCATAATCCTTATTTCATCAGTCCTCCACTGCCGAAGGGTGAGGCATTATGGTTGAGGTTCTCCTCGATCTGTCCGATGATGCCGTCCTTGATGTGTACAATCTTGTTCGTCTCATTCGCCACACCGCTCTCGTGGGTCACCACGACGATGGTCATGCCTTCCTCCTGGTTCAACTGCTTGAGCAACTGCATCACCTCCACAGAGGTCTTCGAGTCGAGTGCGCCCGTAGGCTCATCGGCCAGGATGATCTGTGGACGGGTGATGAGTGCTCTGGCGATTGCCACACGCTGTTTCTGTCCTCCCGACAGTTCGTTGGGATAATGCTCGGCCCAGTCGAGGAGCCCCAGACGCTCCAGATACTCCAGAGCCATCTGATGGCGCTTCTTCCTGGACACCCCCTGATAGAATAATGGCAACTCTACGTTTTCCACGGCGGTTTTAAAAGAGATGAGATTGAATGACTGGAAAATAAAACCTATCATCCGGTTGCGGTAGTCGGCCGCCTTCCTCTCCGAGAGGTTCCAGATGGGCACGCCAGCCAACTCGTAAGTGCCTGTGTCGTAGTTGTCGAGGATGCCCAGGATATTCAGGAGTGTACTCTTTCCTGAGCCTGAGGCACCCATGATCGATACGAACTCACCTTTGGCGATGTCGAGGTTAATACCCTTCAACACGTGGAGCGGCTGGGCCCCCTGATAGGTCTTGTTGATGTCTTGCAAGTGTATCATAAAAACAATCTTTTACCTTAGTTTATGCTTGTTCTGTCTGTTTGACGAGGCAAAAGTACGAAAAGTTGCATCATCACCCAAAAAATTGGGATATTTTGCACATTTCTGTGACGAATGGATAGAATTCGCTTTCATCATGCCAACTTTTTATAGGCTTCTGCCACATCATCGATCGTGATATCGAGCAGCTGCATCTGACGGAAGAGCTCTGGCAGGCGCTCCTTCATGAACTCCTGTTTGCGAGCCTTCAGGATCTGCTTCTTGGCGCCCTTGGTCACAAAGTAGCCCAGACCACGCTTGTTGTAGATGATCTCCTCGCGCGCCAATTGCTCATAAGCCTTCACAGCCGTATTGGTGTTCACCTCGAGGAGCACACTGTACTCTCGGACTGACGGAATCCTGTCGTCATCCTGATACTTGCCTGCAAGTATCTCATCGCAGAGGCGATCCGCCATCTGGATGTAGATGGGTTTATCGTTTGAGAATGTCATAATTAGTCCACTTGTTTGTTATTAACTGAAAACCTTTGAAGATATGGAACGATGCCCAATAATTGAATATCGAGAAGAGAGGGAGCACCACCATCAGCACGTAAGCCATCAAGCCGACAGCATTCCCAACGTACTTGTCACCATCCCAGACCGTCTGGAACACGGTGTGATTGAAATGACTGATTGACCACATGAAGAGTATCATGATCGACATCCAGAGAGCGCCTGAGATGACGAATGCATACTTGCGAAGCAGCGTACCACCCAGCATGAAGAGCGAGTGAGTCCATACGGCCATGATCACAGCGATTATGAAACTTGCCCACTGATACCAATCCCAGTAAATACCACTACTCCACACAGTGATCAGACGAGGGATCATCTGCGAGAAGAGACTGGGCACTGTCGAAGTCCACAGATAATAGGTCTGATCCACACCGTTGAAATTAAACACCTCACAAGCAATAAAACTGGGATCATTTGAAGCCATTGCCCATATCCAGAGGCTGGCCATGCGGAGGCAGTCGCCCAGGATATAACCCACGATGGCACACAGTCCGCAAACCACGACGATATAGACCATCAGCGCCAGATACTTCTCCAGATTGGAGGCAGGGATCGAGAGGAACGTGCCTCGCTGCTGCTTGGTACCAATGCTGGTAAAGTTCGTAAAGGCCGAACTGGCAATGACAAGTAATGCAAACGGTATGAGGAATGCCCCGAAGTCGGCACAACGCTGGATAAAAGGAACAATCTGTTCGAACGAACCAAATATGAAGGTGGCCATCTGGATCAGGAATATAGAGAACGTAATGCCTGCTATAAATCCCAGCAATTTGATGCGATTCACGCTGACTAGCCAGCGCAGCACCTTACCACATCTATTGAAACTAAAACTACTCATTGTTTTACCTTTTTACTTTTTTACCTTTTTACCTTTTAAAGGTTTACGAATTTACCAATCACCTGCTGACGACAGAAGAGTCTGTACGACAGCCAGAAGTTGAACATAACCAGCAAGATGACGACCACTATATTGACCAGGAACTCGATGGTTTTTGTATTAATATCAAAGGAGCGATCCCCAATAAGAGAGTCGATGACTACAAATAGGATCACCAGCGCCACGATGATGAGCGTGGAGAAGATCCAGTTGTACTTATGCGAGCGGAAGAACGTGGCACCAAGGGCATAGAGCGAATGAACCCAGATGGCAACCAGTATCAGCAAAGCAAGGATTCCGCAACGATAATCTATAGCAATCCTATTCCAGATATTATTCACCATACCCACGAAAGTGGTCGATACAAAGGTGGCATAGTCGTGGCCCATGAGCACGT
>JAFYPG010000185.1 GCA_017547605.1 Prevotella sp. | reverse complement strand
TGATAGCGATGGTCTTGTCCATATCGAAGTCACCAGCCATACAGATAGCCACATTGTTGGGCACGTACCACTTATTGAAATAGTTCTTGATATTCGTGATCGAGGGGTTCTTCAGGTGTTCCTGCGTACCGATGGTAGTCTGGGTACCGTATGGGTGCGTCGGTGTGAGTTTCTCGCCCAAGGCCTTCCACACCTTGTCACCATCGTCGGTCAGGTAGATGTTATACTCCTCATAGACAGCCTCCAGTTCCGTATGGAAACCACGGATCACCATATTCTGGAAACGGTCGCTCTGGATCTTCGCCCAGTTCTCGATCTCGTTGCTGGGGATATCCTCCGTATAACAGGTGACGTCGTTCGAGGTGAAAGCGTTGGTACCCTGGGCACCAATGGCAGCCATCAGTTTGTCGTACTCATTGGGAATGAAGTATTGGGCTGCGAGCTGGGATACAGAGTCGATCTCATGATAAGCCTGCTTGCGTGCCTCAGGATCCGTCAGCTTACGATAAGCCTCATAACGCTGTTCGATATCAGCCAGCAATGGAGCCTCAGCCTCAGGATTATTAGTACCAAACTTATCAGTGCCCTTAAACATCAGATGCTCCAAATAGTGAGCCAGACCTGTGGTCTCGGCAGGGTCATTCTTCGAACCTGTACGTACGGCGATATAAGTCTGAATGCGGGGCTTCTCATCATTCACAGAGAGATACACCTTCAATCCGTTATCCAGAGTATAGATGCGCGTCTGCATCAGGTCACCCTTCACTGTCTCATACTTAAAATCCTTGGCCTGGGCACTCATGCCAAGTACCAAGGCACACATAGTTAGAAATAATCTAGTTTTCATTTCGTATTTAATTTTCGTAATCTATTTCGTGATCCAGTTTCTCTACAAACTCGTCAAGCACATCCTTATCGACGTCACCCATGGCGTACTCCTTCTCAGCATCCTTACGGATCTCAGCAATCCAGGCACGACGTGCCTTCACATAGTCCTCACGGATACGCTCACAGGCCGCAGCATCAAGTTCGTCAAGATGATAGTAGTCGAGAATCATCTGATAACTCCAGGCCCAACGGTATTCCCTGTAATGGTTATTAATCTCCGTGAATCGGTCTAACACCTGCTGGATATTATCGATTGCACCAGACTTAATATCGTCCAACAACCGCTGTTCCTCACTCTCTGGCAAGAGGAGTCCTGAGAGATCCACCCATTTACCCTTACCCACAGAACTTATGGGTTGGCCGATATACCCCTCCTTCTGAGCGCGCTTCAGAACAGCACCCATATAGATACGCAGGGCGATATCGTAATACTTCAAACCCTTACGTAATGAAGAGGCGTTAATCACATACTCGTGGAAGTTATAGGTAGAGACATTATCACCACTGGCCTGACGCAGGGATTCGAGGATCTTGATGCCCTGCTGGATCTCTCCGACGGTGAAAGGCGAGAGCCAGTCGAAGTTGATGATACTCTTACGCGACTGTTTACTGCGCTTGTCACGCTTGGGCCATTTCTTGATATCACGATACAGGCCCACGGTGGTGATATTACGTCCTGGCACCAGATAACAGTCGTCACCATAAGCCATCAGATAGGAGAATGGCAGGTTACGGGTGTCAGGATGGTGCATCAGTTTGCCGAAGCACACACTGAAGGCGCCAATCGTTGCAGGCATCAGGATATATGAGCCTGAGGCTGTCTTTGTACCACGCTCCAACGTTCCCCAGTGCAGAGGTCCCATCTTATAGGCATGGTTGGAGAAGTTGGTGCTAGAGCCAGCGTTATAGAACGAGAACTCACCACCGATTAGCAGTGAGCACTTATGATGGGATGCAGAGAACGGTCCGCAGAAAGCGGCACAGGCCTCACCATTGGCCATGAACGAATTGGCAAAGAAGAGACTGGCCTCAGCCGTAAAGCCGTTGGTAATCTGACAGGCCTCACCCACGAAGCAATCCTGCATCTTCACGGAATTGTTGATAGAACAACCGTCACAGATAATCGAGTTCTCGCAGATCACACCCGTACCAATGAACACAGGAGCATCCATCGAACTCATTACCGTACACTCAGACAGGCGGGCTGCACCACTGATCTCGCAGTCGCCCTTAATCACCGTGTTCGTGATATCCTTGGCATTGATGATCTTCACATTATTGCCGATATAACCACGATCTGGTCTGGAGACACGAAGTTCGTCCTCAATCATCTGATGGAGGGTCTTCTTCAACACCTTGTCGTACTCATGTTTCACCATGAAGGAAGCCAACTGACTGTTGAGTTCACGGAAGATCGTCACGTTACCGTCACCCATCTCATTGAGCACACTGATCACAGACCCCTCACCATAGGTGGCGTCGTCTGTGGTTTCGAGCGTACAGATATTGGAGATATAGCAGTCGTTACCAATCGTATAGTTATTGATGTAGTTTCCCACCTTCTCAATCAGACAGTCATTACCCACAGTGACGTTTCTCAGTGTGGCATCATTGATACCTGAGTGCTTGAAGAACCCCTTGCTGACTTCCACCATCTTGTTGAAGGCTCCCAGACGGATGTCGCCATAGAAGATGACGCGATGGAAGTTATATGGTTTGAACTCCTCGTCAACCAGTACTCGCTGCCAGTCCTCTGCCCAGCAGACATTCTTCTCTAAGACTTCAATTTCTGTTTGTGTCAGTTGTCTGTAATTACTCATAATCTTGATATAAAAAATCGTTATACGGATATTTCTGAACATGGAGTTCGCGCACCCGCTTATAAAGGGTGTCGCGTAACTCGTCGATATTCTCTTTCTGCTTGGCGGAGATAAACAGACACTCAAGATAGTGCTGGTTCTCGCCCGTACGGGCCATCCAAGTCTTCTTCAGATCCTCGAGTGTGTAGTTTTCCTTGGTGAGAGGCGTCAGGTCGTCTTCCTCCTTCTCCACCCAAGTATAGGCATCGATCTTGTTGAACACCAGCATCGAGGGCTTGTCAGAGCAGCCCAGTTCCTTCAGGGTCTCCTCCACCACACGAATCTGGTCTTCGAAGTCCGGGTGCGAGATATCCACCACATGCACCAGCAAGTCAGCCTCACGCACCTCGTCAAGGGTACTCTTGAAACTCTCAACTAAGTCGGAGGGCAACTTACGGATAAAACCTACAGTATCAGCCAACAGGAAAGGCAGGTTGTCGATGGTCATCTTACGGACAGTAGTATCGAGTGTGGCGAAGAGTTTATTCTCAGCAAACACCTCACTCTTGGCCAACAGGTTCATCATCGTACTCTTGCCCACATTGGTATAGCCCACCAGTGCCACACGAATTAATCGTCCACGGTTCTTGCGCTGCGTGGTCTTCTGTTTGTCGATCTCTGCCAGACGCTGCTTCAACAGAGTGATGCGCTGGAGGATAATACGACGGTCCATCTCCAACTGCGTCTCACCAGGACCACGCAGACCTACCGAACCCTTTCCGCCTCCAGAACCAGAGCCACCACCCTGACGTTCCAAGTGTGTCCACAGTCTCTGCAGACGGGGGAGCATATAGCGATGCTGCGCCAGTTCCACCTGGGCCTAGGCCTCGGCCGTCTGGGCACGCATGGCGAAGATATCTAATATTAAAGAGGTACGATCGAGGATCTTCACCTGGAGTTCCTTTTCGATATTACGAATCTGCTTGGCAGACAGTTCGTCGTCGAAGATCACCATACCCACTGGCTGGGGCGCATTGGTCTCATCCAACAATCCTTCTGCAAAAAGTGAGGCGTCCTGGGCATCGAGCCACTCATCATAAGCATCCTGACACTTCTTGATATATTCCTTGATTTCCTGCAATTTACCGCTGCCCACATAGGTC
>JAFYPG010000184.1 GCA_017547605.1 Prevotella sp. | reverse complement strand
TCCGTGAAAAGCGACTGTGGCCGTTTCTGGCAGTTATCGACAATCTCGCCCGTCTCCTTCAGACGATAAATATGATTAGTTCCCAGCGTGAGGAAGACGACACAGGGGGAGGTCGTCCAGCGCTCGATGGTATGGAGGATGGAGGCGGGATTATACATCACACCGTAGGGATTCACCACAGCACGGAACTTCTCTTCCTGGAACCTCCGTCCGATCTCCGTCGCAAAACAGGAACCCACGAAGAGCATCTCCTCGCAGGGACCGATCTCAAAGTCGGGCTTGGGAATATCTACGATCGTTCTGAACTCCATCAACTACGGCTGATCTGCAGTCCCGTCGTCGAGAGCGACATCTCCACGAAACGGGCGTTCTTATTATTTCGATGTTCGTTGAGTATCTGTTTGATACGGGCAGCGGCCTCAGGATCCTTGGCGATCATATAGAGATAACCGCCACCACCAGCACCTGGGAGTTTATAGCCCAGACAGAGGTCATCCACCAGACTGGTAAGTGCTGCCACGGCCTCAGGATTCGTACCACTATCGAGTTGCTGGTTCTGTTGCCACGTCTTACGCATGAGTTGCCCCATCCGCACGAAATCGTTACGCTGGATAGCCTCGTACATCTCCATCGTGTGCTCCTTCATCTCGCGCAACAGCCGGAGTTCGCCACCATGGTTCAGGAACATCCTGCGCACGATCTCCGCCAGGATCTGTTTCGCCGTACGGGTGATACCCGTGTAATAGAGAAGGTGACAGGGACGATATTCGGGTTGCAACCACAGGTCGTTGGGTAGCCATCTCACCTGCGGACTCTGGTCGAAACCACTGTTCGTCTGCAGGAGTTTCACCCCTCCCAGCACACCACCAAACTGATCCTGCCAACCGCCACCCGTGGTGAGCATCTGTTCGAGGATCAGCGTACGACGGCCTATCTCGTTCTTGTCCCATGCCAGACCACAGAAGTCGCTGACGGCACCAAGGACGGTGGAGGCGAGGATACTGCTGGTGCCCAGTCCGCTACCCGCAGGGACGGCCGAGAGCAACGTCAGTTCGATGCCACTGCCAAAAGCCTCGAGTTGCTGTTTCAAGGTCGGGGATTGCAAAGCCCCGACAACAGAGCCGAAGCCCGCTAAGACGAGGGCGGCCTTAGGGATGGAGAACGGTGAGCCCACATGCATGAAGTCCATCAGTTGCTCGTTGGTCTCCACCACTTCTACAGCACCCAGATCGATGCTACGCAACACGATCCGCGGCTCTTTCGAGGGACGCACGAAGGTCTGCAAGGGCGGCTGTCCGTTGAGTTCGATGGCGAAGTTAATGACATTGCCACCTTCCATCAGACAGTAGGGCGGTGTATCCGTCCAGCCCCCAGCGATATCGATACGCACGGGCGAGCGACCCCAGACAATCTGGTCGTCAGCCACACTGAGGGACGGTTGTGCTTCGACAGGCTCAGCAACCGTGCGATCCCTGAGTTTGTCGAAGGGCGCACAGATTCCCTCACGCAATAGGGCGAAGGCCTTCTCGCTATCGCCATGGAACATTGCGTCGTGGATGCGCGTCATCAGGGGTGCATCCTCTGGGAGCGGAGGCGGCAGGGGGATATTCTCTTTCTGGAACTCCGCAGCAGCATCGGCCAGATCCAACTGATAGAACACGCTATGCTGCCAGTTCTTGGCCAGGGCACTCCAGTTCTGTTTTCTGAAGGCCTTGCGCTGGGCGAAGAGCCGACGAAGGTTCACGCGCTCTGCCAGTTCGTTGCTATTCAGGGGCTCGTCGATACGATAGTGGCGCACCTCATAGTCGCTATCGCCCACAGGTACTACGTCGATACACTCGCCAGGTTCCAGGGATATATGCCAGTCGTTCTCAGGCACACCCGTGATGATATGGTCGTGTGAGAGTTGCCAGTGTTTACCCACATGACTGTTCTCTATCCAGATATTCGTATTCTCGTCCGTAAAGGCGATCTCCATCACGGCATTCTGCACGAAGATCGAGGGATGGGGCTTACGGTCCAGGTGCATGATCTTCCGTTGGTCGTTCTCCAGGTTCTGGATGCGCATCGTCGAGGAGATCATCTCGCGCGAGGTACCGAAGTGGTAGAACTCCCCTCCTGCCAACGGGAGGATGGCGACCTTCAACTGTCGCAACTCCTCATCGGCGATCAACGGATCCGTCCCCAAAGAACAGCCGAACTCAGCATAGAGATCATATTCCTTGAGCGTCTTCTCCCCTGCCCCGGATTTCTTCATCAGCAGTTTGACGGCCTTGTCGCTGAGCAGCCAGATGCCTATATCCGTCAGGTAGAAATGATCCTTCTGCAACTCACCAAGGGTCTGGATGGACGGCTTCTGGAGCATCTGCTTCAAGACTGACGGCGTACGACGGTCTGAGACGAATACCCCGTGATTCTTCGCCACCGAGGCATCAAGCCAGAGACCATAACAGACGACATCCGCCTCAGGGATCGGCTGCAGAGGTTGTGTCGCACGGATCAGCACATCACCACTCACCACCATCGTATGGATCGTGTCTGGCGCCATGGCCATCATCTTCTCATAGAGGGGCAACTGGAGACTCAGCAGATCCTGGGAGAGACGCTGTCCCCGCTCCCAACGGAACACGGGGATGGGCATCAGCACTTTACCTGATACCGCATAACTGGGCAATCGCTTACTCTGTCCACCAGCGTGAACCAGGATGCGTTTCTCTTTAGAGAGCCAATGGTCTATATCATCCCCACACTCTGCCTGACAACAAGTCTGCAGGAGCCACGTGGTTCCTCCCCCACTGCCCAGCCTATGTCCTATCGGGTCGTGGGTACAGAAGTACTCGTCGCGACTCAGACCAGTCACCTCGTGGAAACTGCCTACGAGATTAGGCGGCAAGGACAAGAGTTTCTTCATCGCTTATGCCTTTTTCCTGTTTCTGTATTCCAAAAAGAAGATACCCAACACGATGAGTATCAGCAGGGCAAACGCCAC
>JAFYPG010000183.1 GCA_017547605.1 Prevotella sp. | reverse complement strand
CATGCCGCCGAAGATTCGCGAACTGGCCGTCACCCTACTCCATAACCCCGTTGAAATCAAGATTGCCGTATCAAAACCTGCAGAAAAGATCCACCAGAGTGCTTATGTCTGTTATGATCCGCAGAAACTGAAGATCATCAACCATATCTTCAAGGCAGGCGACTTGAAGCGTGTGATCATCTTCTCGGGCAAGAAAGACAAGGTAAAGGAGATTACCCGTAGTCTGAAGCAGATGCACATCAACTGCGACCAGATGCACTCCGACCTCTCCCAGCAGGAACGCGACGAAGTGATGTACCGTTTCAAGGCCGGACAGACCGATGTGCTCGTCGCTACCGATATCGTGGCACGTGGTATAGACATTGACGATATCCGTACTGTCATCAATTACGATGTGCCTCATGATGCCGAGGACTATGTCCACCGTATTGGTCGTACGGCTCGTGCTGACCGCGACGGTGAGGCCATTACCTTTATCAGTGAGGCTGATTTCTACCGTTTCCATTCGATAGAGCATTTCCTTGGTAAGGAGGTGGAAAAGAGGTCATTACCAGAAAATATTGGAGAAGGACCTGAATATGTCAAGCGTGAGAAGAAACACGCCAATACCCGTCGTCACGGCCGTTGGCATAGTAAAGGCAACGGCAAGAACAATCATCGTCGCCATTCGAAAAAAGGCGGAAATACGCCATCAAATACATAATCATATCGCCTATGCTTACATTTCCCAATGCGAAGATCAATCTCGGACTCAATGTCGTAGAGAAGCGTCCGGATGGTTACCATAACTTAGAAACGGTTTTTTATCCTGTTCCCATCACCGATGCCCTTGAAGTTTTCCCGATGGATTCGGCATTTCCATCTGCTTATGACTGCGATCTGAAGGTGACGAACATCAGCATTGACGGTGATGAGCAGAAAAACCTGGTGGTAAAGGCCTACCATCTGCTGAAACAGGACTTCCCCACTCTCCCACGCATACACACACATTTATATAAAGGTATTCCCACGCAGGCAGGTATGGGTGGTGGATCCAGTGACTGCGGTTTTATGATCACCCTGCTTAACAGCCAGTTCCAATTGGGGCTCTCAGACGAACAGATGATCGACTATGCAGCCCGTCTGGGAGCCGATTGTGCTTTCTTTGTCCTCAACAAACCCTGTTATGCAGAAGGTATTGGCGAGAAACTGCAGCCTATAGCCCTTGATTTAAAAGGCTGGTATCTGGCGATTGTCCGTCCAGCCATCCCTGTCTCCACTCGGGAAGCTTTTTCCCTGATCGTGCCGCAGCATCCCTCAAAAAACTGCCGTGACATCGTAATGCAACCTGTCGAGACCTGGCGCGAAGAACTGACCAACGATTTCGAGAAGAGTGTGTTTGCTATTCATCCTGAAATCGGAGCCATCAAAGATCAACTGTACGAGATGGGAGCCGTCTATGCTGCCATGTCAGGTAGCGGTAGCAGTCTTTTCGGTCTTTTCCGTGAGCCTGTGAACCTTGATGCCTTTAGTGCACCAGGCACCTTCAAAGGCTGTTACCTGCTCTAATCGTTTTTGTTGTTTGCCAAAAGGAATGGGCCCGCGATTCGCATCGAGAGCCCATAACAACACAAACACAAAATGCGATTCTTGAACGAACCGCTATATCTTTTCGTTACTGAATGCCATCCTCGCGCAGCTTCTGCTGCCATTTCCAAGCACTCTTCAACACTTCGTCCGTCGGTGTCTCGGCCTTCCAGCCAAGCACCTTGTTGGCCTTATCCACATTACCCCACACCTGTTCGATGTCACCTTCGCGACGCGGTGCGTAGGTCCAGTTCACCTTCACGCCCGTTGCCTTCTCAAAGCCTTGAACAACCTCTAAGGTAGAGAGTCCTTTGCCTGTACCGATATTAAATACCTCCACGGCATCGGTCTCTGGATTGTCGAGCACGCGCTCCATGGCCTTCACGTGAGCCTTTGCCAGATCCACCACATAGATATAGTCGCGGATACACGTCTTGTCAGGCGTGTTATAGTCATTGCCGAAGATCTTCAGTTGCTGACGGATACCCATAGCCGTCTGCGTCACAAACGGGATCAAGTTCATGGGCACACCGTTGGGCAGTTCGCCGATGAGTGCTGATGGATGGGCACCGATGGGGTTGAAGTATCTCAGGATGACGCTTTTGATGGGTGCGCCGGAGTGGATATAGTCCTGAATGATCTCCTCGTTGATCTGCTTCGTATTACCGTAGGGCGACATCGCCTTCTGCACAGGGGCATTCTCCGTCACGGGCAGGTTCTCCTGCGAGGGCTGGCCATAGACGGTACAGCTCGAAGAGAAGATGATGCCCTTCACGTCATACTTCGGCATCAGCTCCAGCAGGTTGATCAGACTCAGCAGGTTGTTACGGTAGTAGAGCAGCGGCTTCTCCACGCTCTCACCCACGGCCTTCGAAGCGGCGAAATGGATGATACCCTCGATCTTCGGGTACTTCTTGAACACGCCCTCCAGAGCCTCGAAGTCGCAGCAATCCACCTGCTCGAAAGCAGGACGGATACCCGTGATCTTCTCAATGCCGTCGAGCACATTGATATTTGAGTTCGCGAGGTTGTCAATGATCACCACCTCATAACCAGCTTCCTGCAGTTCCACGGTCGTGTGGCTGCCGATAAAGCCCGTACCACCAGTTACCAGTATTGTCTGTTTCATAACTTTTTTCGCTTTATATTCCTTTTCCTTTGCAAAATTACGAATTATTTCGTAAACAATCAAACTTTCAGAGAAAATTTTAAAAAAAGTCAGTAATGAAAATAGGATAGGTTGCCCTATCCTACTCTCTTTATGTTTGGAGAAATAATACCTTTCTCCTATTATCTGAGGGCCTTACGGCGAAGTGGAGTCAATAACTCACCTTCGGACTCCGCTCGATCAGTAGTTCGTCAAACTCCTGCTTCTTACCATCGGCGATATCCAACAGGATAGACGCGTAGCGGATGGCTTGCTCTATGCCGAAGCACTTGATATCCACGGCGCAACCTGTCAGGTGGTTGCTTCCTGGCACACCTCCTATCGCCTCCATCACACGGTGCCAGGCACGGTGTGACCCTTCCGTCCGACGATGGTCGCCGAGGGGTCGGCTGCACCGTTTCTGCGTCCGGCAGTGGTCGCCGAGGGGTCGGCGGAGGCCGCGAGTCCTTATGGTTCTTGCGTCCCTTCGGTAGCAAGCGACCCTTTGGGGTCGAGCGCGACATTCCGTTCATATATCGCTCTCGGTTTG
>JAFYPG010000182.1 GCA_017547605.1 Prevotella sp. | reverse complement strand
GTCTGCCGGAAGCCATGGAGAAGGTAAACGTCACCACCGGCTACCCCCTGAACCTGACGGCCGCTGCCACGTTGGTCAGTCAGTTGCTGAACCTCCATATCTACGGCCGTTCCAGAAAGACAGGCCGTTACCAGTCCCGTCTGCTCAGGATCCTGAACCAGCATCCCTACGCGCCCTATCTCTCCATCGATACTATGTCCGAGGATATCCTACCATGGCTCCGTGATACCATCCGTCAGGTGGCGGTCAGCATCCAGGAGCCCGACGCCCTCACCCAGGAGTCACTCTTCCGCACATACACCCTGCTCAACCGCGTCTGTGAACTGAAGGCCAGCGGTGGCCTCGATGTCGATATCATCACCCTGCAGCGCCTCATCATGCAGATCATCCAATCCACCACGATTCCCTTCCACGGTGAACCCGCCGAGGGTATCCAGGTGATGGGTGTGCTGGAGACGCGCAACCTCGACTTCGACCATGTGCTGCTGCTCTCCTGTAACGAGGGGAACATGCCCCGTGGCGTCAACGACACCTCGTTCATCCCCTACAGCATCCGCAAGGCCTACGGTCTCACCACCATCGATCATAAGGTGGCCATCTATGCCTACTATTTCCACCGTCTGCTGCAGCGTGCCTCCGACGTGACGATCGTCTATAACAACGCCACCAACGACGGACAGACGGGTGAGATGTCGCGTTTCATGCTCCAGTTGATGGTAGAGAGCGGCCATCCCATCACCTTCCGTTCCCTCAAGTCCGGACAGACGATCAACCTCCGTGCCCCGCAGGCCGTGGAGAAGACAGACGCCGTCATGCAGATACTCCGACAGCGTTTCAGCAAGGAACAGGGCGGCATCAGTCCTACGGCCATCAGCAACTACCTCCGTTGCCCGTTGCGGTTCTTCTACCGGTATGTCTGCAACCTCATCGAACCCGACGACAACGAGGAGGATATCATCGACAACCGCATCTTCGGCAATATCTTCCACCTTGCGGCACAGACCATCTATGAACGGCTGAAGACACTGACGGGCAACCACATCACGGCCCTTGCCATCGACGACCTGTTGAAAAGTGAAGTAGAGATTGAGCAGGCCGTTGATGCTGCCATCAAGGAGGATCTCTTCCAGATAAAAGACCCGTCGCGCCCCATGCCACCACTCGACGGCATACAACTCATCAACCGCGAGGTCATCATCAGATATGTGCGCCTGCTCTTAGAGACCGACCGCCGTCTCACGCCCTTCACCATCCTCGGTTTGGAGAAGAAGGTCGCCATGCCCTTCGAGATCGTCGGTAATCAGCCCTTCCAGACCACCATCGGCGGTTATATCGACCGTTTGGATCAGGTGACGGATGCTGCAACAGGCGAACCACGCATCCGTGTCGTCGATTACAAGACGGGCGGCTATCGTCTCAAGGCACTCCCTGACATAGAGGCCATCTTCGATCCGCAGAACATCAAGGATCATAGCGACTACTACCTGCAGGCCTTCCTCTACAGCCATATCGTCCGTCGGGAGACAACCACTCCCGTCTCCCCTGCCCTGCTCTTCATCCAGCACGCAGGTGCCGACGACTACGACCCCACACTCTGTCTCGGCAAGGAAGCCGTACGCGACATCGCCAGTGTGAGCGATACGTTCATGCAACTGCTTAACAATAAAATGGGCGAGATCTTCGACCCCGCCCTATCACTTACGCCCACCGATGACCGCAAACGCTGTGACACCTGTCCCTATGCCGCTATTTGCGGACGATAATATCACCTGATTCTGTCCATCGAACGAACGAGTTTCTCGTCGGCATTGATGGCGCGACGGGCCATCAGGTAGAGCACAAACGCGATGGCCGGGAAAACGGACGGCCATGACGGACGGAAATCGACCGTACCCCACGACTTGTCACCCACCACCTGGGAGATGACAAAATAACACACGTACCAGCCGATGATGAGCAGGGCATTGAACAGGCAGAAGAGTGCCTGGATCTTCCTGTTGTGATAGAGGAAGATGGTGTAGGTGCCCAGCACGGCCGTCGGCAACAGGATGGCCAACAAGGGCCATGTGTCGAAATGGTGCTTACCCAGGGGATCGGTAAACCACAGGTTATAGACACGGGCCACCTCAAGACCAGCAGCCTTGAAGGAGCCTATCTGCATACAAAGACAAATGACGGTCATCACGATGGCCGCCAAGATGTAAAGAGTCTGCTTACGCTGAATCATGTCACAAGGGGATTATCAATTCTCCTCGATACCCGTCTCCTTGGAAGGATCGCGCCAATAGACCTTGTTCTCAATGAACTCCTGGGTAGCCAGGAGAGAGGCCTTTGGCAACTTCTCGTAATAACGGGAGATCTCGATCTGCTCGCGGTTCTCAAACACCTCCTCCAGGGAGTCGTTATAAGAGGCGAACTCAGCCAACTTCTTAGACAGGTCCTCCTTGATCTGGAGACTGATCTGGTTGGCACGCTTGGAGATGATGGCTACACTCTCGTAGATGTTGTCCGTATCACGGCAAAGATCCATGATGTTACGGGTCACAGTATTAACGGGGGCTTTTGACTTCTTGTAATCCATATTGATATTTGATGATTAATCCTTAATGATTTTCTTACACTTGGCGATATACTTCTCGGCCGTGGCGACATTCTTGGAGTCGGGGAACTCGTTGATGAAACCGTAGCACTCATCCTCGGCATCACGGTAACGCTCCACGCGACGCTCCTCCGTACTGTTCTCTGCCAACTGGAACTTGCTCTTCATGATGAGCAGCATGAAATCCTCACGCAGACTGCAATAGGGATAGTTCTTCAGGGCATTCTGAGCCGTGATGATGCTGGCATTATAGTTACTCTCATCGTTGGAGTTGATATTACCAAAATATCCTCCGAGGTTATAATAGAGTTCTGCAGAGATGTATTCCTTCTGGATCAACTTATCATAAAGTTTATAGAGCCGATCCTGGGCACGAGGACGCAGTTTCGAATCCGGGAACAGGTCCATGAACTGCTGATAGGCATTGATGGCACCGTTCGTAGGCGACTGGTCGAGACGA
This sequence comes from Prevotella sp., assembly GCA_017547605.1. Classification (GTDB taxonomy): domain Bacteria; phylum Bacteroidota; class Bacteroidia; order Bacteroidales; family Bacteroidaceae; genus Prevotella. The sequence goes on along the minus strand of JAFYPG010000182.1, from coordinate 2,337 downwards.
GGTTCCGGGGAACTCTCATAGAGCGACTCACCCACATAGAATGCTGCGGACTCAGCATAGATACCACGAGGATAACTGGAGCCATACTTCTTGAATGTCTCGGAGGCAGCCTCATAGTCTCGGTTACAATACTGCGCCATGGCCAGCATGTAAAGACACTCCTGAGCCTCATCGGTACCTTTCTTGATGGTCACCAGCTCTTCGAGCAGCGTGCAAGCCTTATCGAACTTGCCACAGGCGAAGAATTCCTTGGCATATTCGTATTTAGCCTCCATATCGCCGTACTTTAAGACAGCATTATATTCTGACGAGCAACTGCCCATCAGAAGTACGATACTTGAGAGGATAATGAGAGTCTTCTTCATTTCGGGGTGCAAAATTAGACATTTTCGCGCAAATTACAAAGGTTTTTGCAGAAAATTATGAAATAAGAATTACGAATTATGAATTATTTATTATCTTTGCACCCCAATGGGCAGATTTTTATTAACATCAGATTACAAACCGACAGGTGATCAGCCTGAGGCCATCAGGGAACTGACGGAGGGTCTGGACCGTGGCGACAAGTCACAGGTGCTGTTGGGTGTGACTGGCTCGGGCAAGACCTTCACGATGGCCAATGTCATCGCCAACCATAACCGTCCGACGCTCATCCTCAGCCATAACAAGACACTGGCTCATCAGTTGTATGCGGAGATGAAGGAGTTCTTCCCGCAGAACGCCGTCGAGTATTATGTCAGTTATTATGACTATTACCAGCCTGAGGCCTATATCCCCACGACAGACACCTATATAGAAAAAGACCTTGCCATCAACGACGAGATAGACCGTCTGAGACTTTCCGCCGTATCAAACTTATTATCAGGAAGGAATGACGTGATCGTTGTATCTTCCGTTTCGTGTATCTACGGTATGGGAAGTCCTGTGGCACTACAGGAGAATGTCATCGAACTGCACGTCGGACAGAAACTGGACCGCAATGCTTTGTTAAGGAAATTAGTGCAGTCGCTCTATATCCGTAACGACATGGACCTGCAGCGCGGTAACTTCCGCGTGAAGGGCGACACGGTGGATGTGGCGATGGCGTATAGTGAGGTGGTGCTGCGCATCACCTTCTGGGACGACGAGATCGACGCCATCGAGGAGGTAGATAGCGTGACCTTCGACCGTCTGGCTCGCTTCGAGGAATACAAACTCTACCCCGCGAACCTCTTCATGACCTCGCAGGAGCAGACGAATATTGCCATCCACGACATCCAGGACGACCTCGTGAAGCAGATCGCCTTCTTCGAGGAGATGGGCGACCCCATTAAGGCCCAGCGCATCAAGGAGCGCGTGGAGTACGACATGGAGATGATCAAGGAACTGGGCCACTGTTCGGGCATCGAGAACTACAGCCGTTACTTCGACGGACGCAAGGCCGGGGAAAGACCTTACTGTCTGCTCGACTTCTTCCCCAAGGACTATCTTCTCTTCATCGACGAGAGTCATGTGTCGGTACCCCAGATCAGTGCGATGTATGGTGGCGACCGCAGTAGGAAGAGCAACCTCGTGGAGTATGGTTTCCGTCTGCCCGCCGCCTTCGACAACCGTCCGTTGAAGTTCGAGGAGTTCCACGAGGAGGTGAACCAGGTGATCTCCGTCAGTGCTACGCCTGCCGACTTCGAACTGGAAGAGGCGGAGGGTGTGGTCGTGGAACAGGTGATCCGTCCCACGGGCCTGTTGGACCCGGAGATCGAGGTGCGCCCCAGCGAGAACCAGATCGACGACCTGATGGACGAGATACAGACGCGCAGTCAGAGGGGGGAGCGCGTGCTTGTGACCACCCTGACGAAGCGCATGGCCGAGGAACTGGCAGAATACCTGTTGAACCATGGTATCAAGACCAGTTATATCCATAGTGAGGTGAAGACTCTCGACCGTGTACAGATCCTCAACGACCTGCGTCAGGGCGTCTATGACGTACTGGTGGGCGTAAACCTGTTGCGTGAAGGACTGGATCTGCCTGAGGTGTCGCTGGTGGCCATCCTCGATGCCGACAAAGAGGGATTCCTGCGCAGTCACAGGAGTCTGACGCAGACGGCTGGCCGTGCTGCCCGTAACGTGAACGGCAAGGTGATCATGTATGCCGATACTATCACAGCCTCGATGCAACTGACCATTGACGAGACTCTGAGGAGACGTGAGAAACAGATCCGATACAACGAGGAGCACCATATCACGCCCAAGCAGATCGTGAAGAACATCAGTACGGGTGCCCTGCAACGTGAGGACCGTCCGGACGTGAAGGAACTGAGACGGGCCATGCTGGTGCCTGACACTGGTGTGGGTCTTGCC
>JAFYPG010000018.1 GCA_017547605.1 Prevotella sp. | reverse complement strand
CGGCAAGTTGACATTGACGCGCTGTGCTTTCTGGATATACTCCTTAGCAGCCTCATAGTTACCTTTGGCATATTCGATAGTTGCGATGTTGTTATAGGCACGCGCATCGTTCGGATAAACCTTCGTGGCCAACTGATAGATGGCTTCGGCCTCTGCAGGATTCTCCTTCAGGGCAGCCCCATAAAGGATCTCCTCAATGCTCAGTTTGGTGGCGTCGGCATTGATCTGGTCGAGGATCTGCTCGTCGCTGCGACCGATGGTCTCATAGTTGATTGTCAGACGGGAACGACGCAACTGCGGCAGAATACCGTCGGCGAGTTCACGGAAGGCAGCGGAGATATTCTTGATCTGCTGTTCCCGCTCCTGGGGATCCTTATACATCGACAGCACGCGCAGAATGATTTCCTTATCCTGGATATTGCTGGCCTTCACGAGTTCCTGGAAACCATCCCAGTCCTGTGCCGTGTATTTGGCATCGACGGGGGCGCTCATACGAATCTTCTTCAACTCCTGGTTCACATAGTTCTCCGACACCTTCTGACGCTCGTTGGCCAGACGGTCGTTCAACGAGAAGCCGCCATCGGGCGAGGCGTAGGCCGACACCTCCACATTATCAAGGTTCAGACCCTCGTGGTCGTCGTTAATCTTCTTCAGCATCTTAACGAACTCTTGCACGGAGTTGTTCTTCAACTCACTCTTGCGGAGGTTGGCCTGCTGGATGAGGAACTTGATGTTAGCCTCCTGCTTCTTCTTCGTGATGCGCTGGTAGGCATCAGGCGACAAGGCTGCATTGGCGGTAGTGATGGTGCGCTTATAAAGTTCCGAGGTGGCGATGATGCCGTCGGCCACCTTCACATCAGGAACGGTGACCTGCTTCGAACCAAGACGGGCGTTGAAGGTCAGGAACATCTCCGCCTTGTTATCGCCAGCATAGGCGAAGTTGGTCTTCATCGTGTAGTTACCACCCACCTTGTAAGGGATGGTCTGGTCATTGCCAGCGACATTCTCCCCCTGGAATGTGGCGGTATTGCCCTGCACCACCTCACCATTCGAGTAGCGGAGTTCCGGGATAACGGTCACCACGGCCTTCTTTTTCATGTACTTCTCTGGGAAGTGGCCGTTAATTGTTGCGGGTACTGTCCCTGCCTGAGTCTCCAGGGGGTTCGGGGTCACGGTAAAGTTGTCTGCGGAGAGTGCACCGAGCTTGGAGCACGAGGTGAAGAGCATCAGGGATGCAACAGACAGAAAGAGATAGTTCTTTTTATTCATTTCCTTTATTCAAGATCGTTTTTCTTGTATTAGTGCCTTAACGAGGCCGTAACCTCGCGAAGGCACATTGCCTTCAGCAATTTTTGTGCCGCGAGCGGGACTCGAACCCGCACAACCATTCCTGGTCAAGGGATTTTAAGTCCCTCGTGTCTACCAATTCCACCATTGCGGCCTCGCAGTCGTGAAAGAACACGGATGCAAAGGTACGCCTATTTCTTGGAATAGCCAAACATTTTATTAATTATTTAGATTTTAGCATCAACTTGACGGCATGGTGTCCTGAGTCTTTCCAAGTTACGACATACATGCCTGGTGGCAGACTGACGACACTGGCACCCTGACTGGCAGGAAACTGGAGCACCAGATGGCCTGCACTGTCATAGACGTTAACCATGAATGTCAGGCGCAACAGATCATCGGCTCCAAAATGCAGGCGCTGACCTTCGGCATCATACGCCAAGACATAGTCCATGTCAACAGATCTTACACCACCCATACCCGTATCGTCAGGGGGACATCGCTTAGAAAAGATCTGAAACAATGACTCCACACGCTCCGATACATACTGCCGCAGGTCGTCCATATACGCCTCATAGGTAGAAAAGAGCACCACTTCACCCAACGTACTGGTATTAATATCCCATTTCTGATAGTTCAGTTCCTGCGACCGTTGTAACAATACGTCCAGACTATCTATCGCACTGATCAGTTTATCCTCCAGGCCCTGTTTATAAAGGACCGAATAGTTCCTATAGACCAAACGTTGAAACCAAGGGTCAGACCACATACGTCTCATCCAGTTCACAAGACCGTTATTGGGGTACCCCACCTCGGCCATCAACCGATGCACAGGATCGCTGCCGTTGAGCCGTCTGTCATTGTTAAAGGCAATATCATAGTCCCACATGGGGCCGAAAAACAGACGGTTGTCTTCACGCTCCTTATAACAGTACATACTCCAAAGGAAATCAGGATTGCCTGTAATCTCCGAAGCCAGATACCAACTGACAAGTGAAGTACTATCCACCCATGCACGGTAACCTTCGTTCGGGTCCGTATAGTTCCATGAGAAAAGACGGGTCTCGAAGTTGCTGATATATTTCTGGATATCATCAAGTTGCTGAGGCGTCAGACTCTCCTTATCAGGATAGTGTATCGTCATGGGAACGCCCTGCGCAGTCCACCAGCCGTTTCCGTCATAAAAGAAATCGCAAAAGCCGTCAGCCTCCAACAGATACCCCCCTTCTTCCACGTCCACACGCTTCTTCCTGACCTCTATCTGGTCGGATATCTGGTAGCACCCCCTGTAATCGCCATTCAGCGTTAAGTCAACAAACTTGGCTGCAGGGGTGAACGTTTGTCCGCAGAGATCACCGATATATGAGGCCAAGGCATTACGTATCAGTGTCTTGTCACCATGGTTGGCCAGTAGTGTCCATTTCTTGGCGTTGGCACGGTCAGGTCCCAGAAAGCGAGTCTTGTCCTTGAACTTGATGCGGTAAGGTTTCTTCTTCAGGTTCCATGTCGAATTACCCCGGCCACGGATGGCTACTGAATCATAAGCCGTCACCACGTCGGCCTCATCAACCACATACAGACGGGCGTACACTTCATTGGTTTTGCTGGTCACATCCTTGCCGTCAAAGGTGCTGATATACACATGTGGCAGGTTCGTCAGCCGGTGATAACTGTCTTGTGCCCTTGTCACTGTGACACAACACAGGGTCACAAAAAGAAAGATAGAGGCTACCGTCTTCCTATCCATAGTCAGTTCCAGGCACGGAGGACTGTGCCATCATAAGCGGCCATATAGCGTAAAAGGCCTTTCTGACCTGCAGGGCCGTCGGCTATCGTTCCATTATTCACATCATAACTGCGGCCACATTTCGCACAACGGAGTTGTTGACCGCTGTTCTGCCAAGTGAGTGGATAGTTGGTGCCGTTGTAGTCGGCCAGACAGTTCGGACACTGCCCGTCGTAGGCCACGAGAGAGAAATCATAACTGCTGGTGCCGATGATAATACAGTTGTTGGCTCCGAGGGCGAAACTGATCTGACTCTCCTTGGCGGTACCAAGTTCAATATCTTCCGTGACGCTATCATAATTACGAGTGGTCTTAAGATGGGTGACACCCTTTACGAGTCTGTACTCCACCTTACAGAAATGACCGTTATTCCCCAAAATGCCTGTCAACTGACAAGGCAGGGGATGGAGACTTGTATCAAAAATAAAATTGCAACGATAGTTGCGGCTGATACTGTCATCAGCGGTGCAGGCAGCGAGCACGAGCCCCATCATGAAAACAATCGTTTTCCTCATCGGGCTATGAGCTTACGTTCCGCCTCCGTCATGCGTTCGAAGTGGAAACCGTCGAGGGTCTGCGCCATGAGTGCCTGGATCTGGTCGTTACAGAGGTTACCGATAGAGCCCTCATGGGTATGGTGGATGTCGTGACTGGCCTTGAAGTTGCCTGCCTCAATGTCGAGCCCCACCTTCTTATAGGCATCACGGAAAGGCATACCATTGGCGGCCAGACGGTTCACCTCCTCTACGGAGAACATCGGATCGTACATCGGGTTGTCGAGGATATGCTCATTCACCTCAATCTTATTGATGATATAGGCTGCCATCTGCAGACAGTCCTTCAGTTCACCAAAGGCAGGAAGGAAGACTTCCTTGATGATCTGCAGGTCACGGAAATAACCTACGGGCAGGTTATTCATGATGAGCGTTACCTGCTGGGGCAACGACTGGAGTTTGTTACACTTGGCGCGGATCAGTTCGAAGACATCGGGATTCTTCTTGTGCGGCATGATCGACGAGCCCGTCGTACACTCCTTCGGCAACTTCACGAACGAGAAGTTCTGTGAGTTGAACAGACAGGCGTCGAAAGCCATCTTGGCGATGGTGCCAGCGATGGTGGCGATGGCGAAGCCCACGTTGCGCTCCATCTTACCGCGACCCATCTGGGCATACACCACGTTATAGTCCATGGAGTCGAAACCCAACAGTTCTGTGGTCATCGTACGGTTCAGGGGGAACGACGAGCCATAACCAGCGGCAGAACCGAGGGGGTTACGATTGGTCATCTTATACGCAGCCTGCAGGAAAAGCATATCGTCCGTCAGACTCTCGGCGTAGGCACCAAACCACAGTCCGAAACTGGAAGGCATGGCGATCTGGAGATGCGTATAACCAGGCATCAGCACATCCTTATACTGGTTGCTCTTGGCGATGAGTTCGTCGAAGAGCACTTTCACCTCGTCGGCGATCTCCTTCAGTTCATGGCGGGTGAAGAGCTTCAGATCCACGAGCACCTGATCATTGCGCGAGCGGCCTGAGTGGATCTTCTTACCCATGTCACCGAGTTTGCGCGTCAGCAACATCTCCACCTGCGAATGCACATCCTCCACATCGTCCTCGATCACGAACTCGCCACGCTCGGCCAACTGGTAGATATTCCGCAGTTCTGCCAACAGTTGTGTCAGTTCGTCCTTTTCGAGCAGTCCGATGGATTCAAGCATCGTGATATGAGCCATAGAGCCCAACACGTCATATTTGGCCAGATAGAGATCCATCTCACGGTCGCGTCCAACGGTAAACCGCTCGATTTCCTTATTGATCTCAAAGTTCTTCTCCCAGAGTTTCATCTTTCACTTTTGACTTTTATACATAGTGTACTTGCGCCAAGGCGTCGGCGATCTTCTCCACGCCATCCTGAAGCGGTTTCTCTACCATCCCCTTGATAAAGGGATTCAGTTCAGCCTTCAGCGTCACCTTCATCTTCGCGCTGTTCTCATCCACGGGCAACACCTGTATCCACACATTAAAGGGCACGGGCGACTGCACGGTCTCGAACTTCACACACTTCGGTTCCTCACGGTCGCAGATACGGAGTTTCAACTCACCGACAGGGGCGACGTTCAGACTCACGGTATCCTGGTCGAAAGCAAAATCGTTCACTTTGTCCTCTGGCACACGGTCACGTACCTTCTCCAGATTTCTCAGGTCACTGATATTATCATAGACAGCCTGCTGCGGATAAGGTACGACCTTCACGCTGCTCTCGTATTTCGATTCACTTCCAAATAAACCCATATTTTCAAATTGATAATTGACAATGGATAATTGATAATTATTGTTTCCACGTTTCAGGGCTCTTGCGCCACTCAGCGAGCACAGCCTTATCTTCCTCCTTGATATAACCCGTCTTGGCAGCCTCCTCGACCACGGCCTCGTAGTTGCTCAGGGTGATCAGTTTCACGCCAGCCTCCTCGAAGGCCTGCTCAGCCACAGGGAATCCGTAGGTGAACGATGCCACCATGCCAATCACCTCTACACCATACTCGCGCAGGGCCTTCACAGCCTTCAGCGACGAGCCGCCGGTAGAGATCAGATCCTCCACCACGACCACCTTGGCGCCCTTCTTGATCTCACCTTCCACCTGGTTACCCATGCCGTGATCCTTCGGCTTCGGACGCACATAACTGTACGGCAATCCCAGTTGGTCAGCCACGAGCGCACCTTGTGCGATGGCACCAGTAGCCACACCGGCCACGGCCTCGGCCTCGGGGAAATGCTCCTGGTTGGCGTGACACAACTCCAGTTTCACAAACGAGCGGAGACTGGGAAACGACAGCGTCTTACGGTTGTCGGTATAGAT
>JAFYPG010000181.1 GCA_017547605.1 Prevotella sp. | reverse complement strand
CAAATATTTGGGAATGAACGGATTAACAAAACTTATGACAGATGACGGTTCTTTTGTTAGGTCGAGCGACCTAACAAAAGAACCGTCCCCCTGTGAGGCATTCCGCCCTTACCCCTCGATGCTCTTCGGCATAGAAACCGCCCTCTTAAATCTCCAGCATGGCGATCGTCTCTTCGATACCGCTTTCAGTCGTGGAGAGGTGGGCATCCCCATCAATGGTTTGGTGTGGATGGGTAACTACGACGAGATGCTCCAACGCCTGGAAGAGAAACTCGAGAAAGGTTTCCGCTGTGTCAAACTAAAGATTGGTGCTATCGACTTCGAGCAGGAACTTGACCTAATCAAGAAGATAAGAGAGAGATTCTCGTTCCATGAGGTAGAACTGAGAGTGGATGCTAATGGCGCCTTTAAGTATGAAGAGGCATTGTATAAACTCGAACTGCTCTCGCAATACAATATTCATAGCATTGAGCAACCCATCAAACAGGGGCAGTGGGCCTATATGGCAGAACTCTGCCGAGAATCACCGTTGCCCATCGCCCTTGATGAAGAACTCATCGGTGTGAACGACCCAGAGATGAAGTCTCACATGCTGAATATCATCAAACCCCGTTACATCATCCTAAAGCCATCGTTACACGGTGGTATGATGGGGTGTCGCGAGTGGATTGCTGCGGCTAAGTCGCAGGGCATTGGCTCGTGGATTACCTCTGCTCTGGAGAGTAACATCGGCCTGAATGCCATCGCCCAGTTTGCCTCAGATGTCTATGGTGATCAGATTACCATGCCACAGGGCCTCGGCACTGGCCAACTCTTTACCGATAATATCCCCATGCCTATTGAAATCCGTGGCGATCAGTTATGGCGATGTCGTTAGAAGAGTTCCTCGAAGAGTGGAATAACTCTTCCCCATATATTCATGTGCAGACGAGCGGTTCGACGGGCGTTCCGAAACCTATGCTCGTTGAGAAGAGGCGGATGCTCAACTCCGCTCGTATCACCTGCGACTTCCTCGGACTGCACGAGGGTGATACGGCGCTGCTCTGCATGTCACTTGACTATATCGCAGGGAAGATGATGGTGGTGAGGGCTATCGAGCGAGGCTTGAAACTCATTGTTCAGGAGCCAAACGGGCATCCGATGGCGGTGTCCTCTATTGACTTCGCGGCGATGGTACCCATGCAGGTATATAACTCCCTGCAGGTACCAGAGGAGCGTGAACGCCTCATGCAAATTAAAAATTTAATCATTGGTGGCGGTGCTATCGACGATGCCTTAGCGGCAGAACTGAAGACTTTTCCCAATGCCGTGTGGAGCACCTACGGCATGACGGAGACGCTCTCCCATATCGCCCTGCGTCGCCTCAGCGGCCCCGAGGCCTCCGAGTTTTATACCCCTTTCCCTGGGGTCCGTCTCAGTCTCTCCCCCGAGGATTGTCTTATTATTGATGCTCCCGAGGTCTGCCCTGAACCCCTCGTCACCAACGACATCGCCGAACTTTCTTTCCAAAATTTCAAAATTTTGGGAAGAAAGGACAACATCATCTGCTCTGGTGGTCTGAAGATCCAGGCCGAGCAACTTGAGCGCCAACTCCGTCCCCATATACGCGTACCTTATTTGATAAGTAAGCGCCCCGATGCGAAGTTCGGTGAGATTGTCGTCCTGTTGACGGAGGGCTCTGTCGATGAGGCGCGGGAGGTCTGCCAGCGCGTTCTTCCCAAATACCATCAGCCTCGTGCCTACATCCATCTCGACCATATCCCCCTCACAGAGACAGGCAAACCCGCCCGTAAACAGGCCGAGCAGGAAATCAGATGAATCATCAAGTTAAAAAGAGATAGGACTACTCTCACGAGCGGCCCTATCTACGATTAGTTAGTAATATGATTAGGTCTATTAAGTTGATTGGTCACTCTTTATATGGTCAGCCCTCTCTGTAGAAGTCGAGAGCCTCATATATCTCTTCTTTGGTGGCATTTTGGTTGATGCAGATGCCGCCAATGCCGCTCAATAGCGTGAAGTTGATGGTGCCCGCCACGTTTTTCTTGTCGTGGGTCATCAGTTCTAGCAGGGTGGGGTAGTCATCGCAGGTAATGGTCATCTTGCCGTAGTGCTCTTTGATGAAACTGACTGTCTGGCGCATTTTGTCCGTGGGGAAGCCTGTCTTGATGCAGCTCAGGTAGAGTTCGCAGATCAGTCCCCAAGCGACGGCGTAACCATGAAGTACGGGCTTCCGCTGCAATGCTAGTGACTCGAAGGCGTGGCCTACGGTATGTCCGAGGTTCAGGGCTTTCCGGATGCCTTGTTCCGTAGGATCTTCTGTGACAATGCGCTCCTTGACAGTAACACTATCAGCAACCATTTGGCTTAGTTTCTGCAGATCAGGGTACTCCAGATCGTAGTTCAGCAGTTCTGTCCACATCTGCTCGTTGGAGATAAGTCCGTGCTTCAGCATCTCTGCGTAGCCGGAACGGATATTCTCCGCATCGAGCGTCTTCAGGAACTGCGTGTCGAGGATCACCGTGCTGGCATTGTTGAATACCCCAATCTCGTTCTTCAACCCTCTGAAGTTGATGCCTGTCTTTCCGCCAACACTGGCATCGACCATGGCAAGCAAAGTGGTGGGGATGTTGATGTAGTTGATACCCCGCTTGAAAGTGGATGCTGCGAAACCTCCGAGGTCTGTCACCATGCCACCTCCTATATTTATTAATAAGGTGTGGCGGGTACCACCTCCCACCCCCAGTTCTTCCCAGACATGGGCGAGTGATTCGAGCGTCTTATGAGTGTCTGTCGCACCGATGATGATACGCTTAGCATCACGTAAGACAGCATACCCTTCTACAACTGGCAGGCAATACCGCTCCGTTGTCTCGTCTGCCAGTAGGAACATGCGATCATGCTCGCACTGGTTAATAGCCTCCATAAGAGACTGCTCAAGATTTTCGGCAATAACGACTTTTTGTCGGTTCATTTTTTATGGTTAAAGCTCTACCTTAGTTGTTTTCGTGTGCAAAGATACGATTATTATTTGAAACAGACGAACGAATCCATAAAATTTTTTAGTTGTTATTAAACTTTTCCAACGTATTTGCGTCAAAGAGACAGTTAATCAAACAATGATCATGAGAAAAATGATATTTATTGTGGCCGCCTTAGCGATGACGGTCACTGCGTTCGCCCAGCGAACGGTAACAGGAAAGGTTGTGGAACAGGATACGCAAGAAGCCGTCATTCAGGCCACAGCGGCCCTTCTCAGTGGTGAGAAAGTTGTCGCCAACGCCGTGACCAACACCAATGGCGCATTCTCGATTAAGGCCCCCCATGACGGCAGTTATACCCTGCAAGTGACTTATGTAGGCTTCAAGACCTACAAGAAGAAAATCAACATCAAGGACGGCAAAGATTACTCTGCCGGCACGATTTCGATAGAGCCCGACGCCATTATGCTGAAGGGTGCTACGGTGACGGCACACGCCTCGAAGGTGACGCTGAAGGCCGACACCTTTGTCTATAATGCCAACGCCTTCCGTACCCCAGAGGGCTCCGTGGTGGAGGAACTCGTGAAGCGACTGCCTGGAGCAGAAGTCGGCGACGACGGTACGATCAAGATCAACGGTAAGGAGGTGAAGAAAATCCTCGTGGATGGTAAGGAGTTTATGACTGGCGACACGAAGACGGCCATGAAGAACCTGCCTACGAACATTATTGATCGTATCAAGGCCTACGACCAGCAGAGCGATCTGGCCCGTGTGTCTGGTATTGAGGACGGTGAGGAAGAGACGGTGCTCGACTTCGGCATCAAGGCCGGCATGAACAAGGGCGTGATGATGAACGCCGACCTGGCTGCAGGTACGAAGCACCGTTATGCAGGTCGTATTTTTGGTGGTGTGATGAAAGATAATACGAAGGTGTTTCTGATGACCAATGCCAACAATACCAACGATATGGGATTCCCAGGCGGCGGTGGCGGCGGTCGTTTTGGTGGTGGTCGTCAGGGTCTGACAGCCACAAAGATGGTTGGTATGAACTTTAACTACGAGAAGACTGACCTGCTGAAACTTGACGGTAGTGTGCGTTGGAACCACAGCGATGGCGATGCTCTCTCGAAGCGCTCGTCAGAGACGTTCTTCGGTGAGACCACCTCACAGTTCAGCAACAGTCTGACAAAGAACTACACCCGTACGAACGGCTGGGATGCCCGCATGCGCCTGGAATGGACACCTGACTCCATGACGAATATCATGTTCCGTCCCTCGTTCCGCTATAATTCGAATGATGGTGACAATGCCAGCAACGAGGCCAGCTTCAGTCAGAATCCGTACGATTACGTGACCAATCCCCTTGCGGACCTGAAGACCCTGGTTGAGAAGGGTATCGTGAAGAATGATCGTGCGCAGGAAAGCGTGTCGTACAGTGACTCGAAGAACCTGAACGGAATGTTGCAGATAAACCGCCGTCTGAACAACTCAGGACGTAACCTGACCTTGCAATTGAATGCAGGTTGGAGCGATGGTGACAGCAAGTCGATTTCGAACAGCCTCATCAAATATTATCAGGATGGCATTATCGTTGGCGATACGATTAATCGCTATTCCATCACACCTACGAAGAACTGGAACTACAGGGCCCGCATCACCTATAGTGAGCCAATCTTCCCCAAGACCTACCTGCAGTTCAGCTACCAGTATGAATATAGATACCAGAAGAGCGACCGTGGTACATACGACCTGAGTGATCTGCTTTCTAACGGCACCTGGTATGGTGGCTACCGTTCTTGGGACAGTTATCTGGGACAGTTTGGCATCCGCAATAACAATTTGGAGCCTTATAAGGATGATGACCTGAGCCGTTTCTCAGAATACAAAAACTATATACATACAGCCGAGGTGATGTTGCGCATCGTCCGTAAGGCCTATACCTTTAATGTGGGTGTCCAGATGATCCCCCAGAAGTCGCACTTCATTCAAGATTATCAGGGTATTCATTCCGACACCACCCGTACGGTGACAAACTTTGCACCTACGATGGACTTCCGCTGGAAGAAATCTGCGACAGGACAGCTGCGCTTTACCTATCGTGCTAATTCTAGTCAGCCACAGATGAGCGACCTGCTCGATATCACGGATGACAGCGACCCGCTGAACATCACGAAGGGTAACCCAGGACTGAAACCCTCGTTCCGTCAGAACTTTAACCTGTTCTATAACGACTACTTCCAGAAGCACCAGCGTGCCGTGATGACATTTGTGAACTTCTCGACGACTAGCAACTCGATCTCTAACAAGACAACCCTTGACCCAAAGACTGGCGGACGTACTACCCAGCCAGAGAATATCAACGGCAACTGGAACGGTAATTTGGGATTTATGTTTAACACGGCCGTTGACTCCGCAGCCTTCTTCAACGTGAATACCTTCACGAACCTGAGCTATGCGCACAATGTTGGTTATGTAAACGACGGCAAGAACCCTGAGGCACAGAAGTCAGTCACCAAGTCAACAGGTATCGGCGAGCGTCTGGCAGGTAGTTACCGCAACGAGTGGTTGGAGATAGAACTGAACGGTTCTGTGAACTATCAGCACAATCGTAGTGAACTGCAGACTAATAACAATCTCGATACCTGGCAGTTTACGTACGGTGGTATGGTGGGTATTACAGCGCCTTGGGGCACCTCTCTCACTACGAACCTGAATATGCAGAGTCGTCGTGGATACAGTGACTCATCGATGAATACCAACGAACTGATCTGGAATGCGCAGGTATCACAGAGTTTCTTGAAGGGTAATGCGCTGACGGTATCCCTGCAACTCTACGACATTCTCCATCAGCAATCGACCATCAGCCGTACGATCTCGGCTTCTATGCGCAGTGATACGGAATATAACGCCATTACGAGCTATGGCATGTTGCATGTGATCTATCGTCTGAACCTCTTTGGAGGCAAGGGCGCTTTCGGTGGAGGTCCTCGTGGCGGTGGCCCTGGTGGTCCTGGAGGCCCTGGCGGTCGTGGCGGCTTCGGTGGTGGTCCCCGTGGTGGCGGCTTTGGTGGTGGTGGCTTCGGCGGCCCACGCAGGTTCTAAGTAAGAAAAAAGGCTTCGGAGTTATTCCGAAGCCTTTTCTGTTGTCTCTGTCTCTTCCTCTGCATCCTTAAAGGTGGTGATGCCTGCTTCAATCAGGATGTTATACCAGGTGATGAGTTTTTTGATGTGGCTGTTCTGCACACGGTCCTGATCCCACTCGGGAAGCACCTTCGTGAAGTAATCTCTCAACTCCTGACCTGAGGCTTTCTTTTCATTAATGCTGGCCTTCTTGCCGCCTTCGAGCGTCTTCATTTTCTCCAGTACATCCATCAGGGGTACGTCGTCAGTCTCTGTAAACATGGCGATGTCGCTTAGAGAGGTGATACGGTCAGTGGCAAAGGCTGGTATCCGCTTATGGGTGCCGTCGAGTGCCTCCACAATAAGACTGTTATTACCTCTTGATACAAGTTTGTAGAGTCCGGGCTTACCGGAAATTGCTAAAATGGTCTGTTGCATTGTTCTATAATCTTATTTAATTGTTGTTCTATATCTGCTTCGCCGTCATTGATGAGTTCGAAGTCAGCGCGGCTGACGACCTCTTCTTGTGGCAGTTGCCTTCCTATCCATTCAAGAACTTTCTTTCTGGAGAGGTGGTCGCGCTGCATGACCCGTTGGATGCGTATTTCCAAAGGAGCCGTAACGACTATGACACGATTCACGAGTCTGTAGATGCCTGACTCGTACATGATAGCGCTCTCCATCCACTCCATTCCGCTCTCCTCAAAGTCACGGAACACGGCAGGGTGCACAATGTCATTGATGGCTTTCTGGTTGTCTGCTGATGCCAGCAGGAACTGTGAGACTGCAGCCTTATTCAGTCGTCCATCGGTGTCGTAGGTCTTTGGACCAATCAAACGGGTGAGTTGCTCGCGAATTTCTGGTGATGTGCGTATCAACCGTTTGGCAGCACTGTCGCAGTCATAGACCTCATAGCCACGTTGTTGGAGTCGTTGGCATACATAGCTTTTTCCACTGCCTATTCCACCGGCAATCCCTATTTTCATCATTCCTCCGTCTGTGACTCAATGAGATAATCTACCAATGTGGTCTCCAATTTTGCCCTGGAGATCCCTGTAGGTACATCCTTCAGGTAGATGCGGCATTTCTCTGATGGATTCTGCTTGATTTCCTGAAAGTCGGCTACCACATGGAAGTCTTCTGGGCGGAGATTGCGAAAAACACTGACACCCGTTACAAAACTGACAGTCACCTTGGCAGGGAAGGTTCTCAGGACTTTCCCCTCAGGCATATTGATGCCTTGGATGGGGATACCCTCGATGCGCTCTTCGGTGAGCACATCGGTGAAGAAACTGACTTTGATATGGTCTGGCACCATTTTTACCCCTTTGAGCTTGCTGAGTTGGCAATTGACCACCAACGTATCGCGGAAGTTTGCATAGTTAAGCTGTTCTGTATATACCATATTAATGCTGTCGAGTTTCTCATCAGAGGCATATACGGTCACACTATCTGGAGAATAATCGACCCTTGAGATAAAATACAGTTCTTCAGGGATGACGCGACCACTCCATCTGACAGGAACTTGTTTTTTCGTGCCGTAGTTATAATAGAATTCCAATTTCTCAGGTTTAGTACTGATAATCTTCGAACTACTAAGAAGGCGCTGATAGACGATCTTCTGCATGTCCTGTGCCGACACGAAGCCTGTTCCGTTGTTACGTGTGTAATTTTTGAAGTGGATGCTGATGTTTTTCAGATAGTCACCGTAGTGATAGGCTGCCAGGACAATACCCTTGTCGCGGATGGTCATTCTTACCGTGTCTATCTCATCAGATGTGAGTACAGCATTTTTGGGCACGTCAATAATGGCGACGGGGATGGCAAATTCCTGCTCGTAAGTATCATTCAGGGTCAGTGACAGCCAGAAGATACCAGAGAGCACCAGAAAGAATAGAAAAATCAGGAGCTCCTTGTTGATCTTACTGAACAAGAAGTTCCTGATATATTGCCAGAGCCTGCCCTTACTCATTCTATTTGATTCTTATTTCTGCTGTGGGGTGCTGGCCATATCCTTGAAGACGGAGGTCTTCTCAACAGTAACCACAACATCACGGGCAATTTTCACATCTACCGTGTTCTTGGCAAGGTCAATGCTTTTTACCGTTCCGTGGATACCGCCTCCAGTCACGACTTCCGTGCCTTCGGTCAGTTCATTCTGGAACTTCTGAATCTCTTTCTGTTTTTTCTGCTGGGGCTTGATCATAAAGAACCACATAATGGCAAAGATGGCCACCATCATGATAATCATGCTCATACCACTACCTCCTTGTGCTGCCTGTGCAGCTAATACGATGTTTGTCATAATCTATTTGTGTTATTGTTTGTCTTCTTTCTCAGTTTGAGGCTCTTCTCCCTTCTTGATGCGATGCCTCATCTTCTTTGGCTGTCCGTTCTGAGTCACTTTCTCTCCATAGAAAACCTTGTCTTTCTTCTCTTTTGTAGCCTTAGGTTCTTTGGGGTCCATGTGCTTCATCAGTCGCCCTGTCTTGATCAGGTTGCGGGCAATGGCGTCAAGCATACCGTTGATATAGCCGCCACTCTTTTTGGTAGAGTATAATTTGGCGATATCCACGTACTCATTGATACTTACGCTAATGGGCACGTTGGGGAAGGTCATCATCTCAGCGATGGCAATCTGCATGAGGATAACATCCATATAAGCCAGACGCGAGAAGTCCCAGTTACGCGAGGCTTCACTCATGTAGTGCTGATATTGATCTGCATTGAGAATGGCAGAACGGAACAATTTACGGGCAAAGTCCTTCTCTTCTTCGCTATCCCATTCTGGTAACAGTTCTTCCTTGGCGCCATTCTGTTCCTTGAAACGCTTGATGGTCTTCAATACAAAAGTATCGACGATCTCCTTGTCATCGTTCCAATATAGGCTCTGGTCCTCTAAGATAGCGTCCAGATCAGCGTTGTCCGTAATAATGGTCTTATATAGTTTGCGCCATAGTTCGCGGTCGGCTTCATAACTGTCCTCGTCACTGGCCATGTAGGTCTTGTATGTTTCGCTGCTTTCAATGGTTTCAAGGATTTGCCCCAGGAAAACGGCGGAATCTTCCCACGCAAATTTCTGCGTACTCAGGAAATCCTGAAGAGCCTTGTTCTCTCCCAGTTGTAAGGCGAAGCGGTTGAATACGAATTTCTGGGATGGTTCTGGCAGACCCTCCCTCTTGGCACGTGCCTGTGCTACTTCCAGCCTACGTCCAGCTTCTTTCGTGATAGCCACAATCAGTGCCAGGAGGTAGTTGTAGAGGTCATATGCCTTTGAAAGACTGAAGAAAAGTTCCTTTTCAGCCGAGTCGATGTTCTTGTTACCGTTTTGATAGTAAGCGTAGGTTAACTGAACAATCTTGATTCTGATAATTTCCCTATTGATCATCTCACTTGATGCTTTTTATAATAATTTGTTCTCTTGTTTTGTTATTTCTGATGTGCAAAGGTAGTTATTTTTCTATGATTCTGCAAGAAAAAGCAAGAAAAATACGTTAAAAAATAAAATTTTCACTACTATCTTCACACTTTTCACTTTTTTGTTGTACCTTTGCACCGCTTTTTCTCAAAGCACTACGATTTTTCGTGTAATGGCGAATTAAGCAAGTATGGTAATAACTTAATTTAGAGTAACACAATTATGAAAGAAATGAGCGTTAGTGGCCAAAAGCGTGCCACTACAGGCAAGAAAGCCGCAAAAGAACTCCGTAAGGAGGGTCTTGTTCCTTGTAACCTTTATGGTGAGAAGAAAGATGGTAAGGGTCTCCCCGAGGCTCTGTCGTTTGCCATCCCCGCAGCCCAGCTCCGCAAGGTTGTCTATTCTCCCGATGTGTATGTGGTCAACCTGACCATCGACGGTGAGGCTCACAAGGCAGTGATGAAGGAAATCCAGTTCCATCCGACAACGGATGCCGTGCTGCATATTGATTTCTTTGAGGTTAATGAGACCAAGCCCATCACTATTGGTATTCCCGTTAAATTGGTGGGTCATGCTCAGGGTGTACGTGATGGTGGTCGTCTGAGTCAGGCTGTTCGTCAGCTGAATGTGACTGCTCCTTACAAGCAGATTCCTGAGGCTTTGGAGATTGATGTGACAGAACTGAAGTTGGGTAAGGCTATCAAGGTGGCTGAACTGAACTTCGATGGTCTGCAGATTGCTACTCCTGCTCAGGTCGTTGTCTGCTCAGTGAAAGCTACACGTGCTTCTCGTTCTGCTGCTGCAGCAGGTGAAGAGGCAGCTGCTGAGTAATTCCTAAACGACTGGGAATGGACAAGTACTTGATTGTTGGCTTGGGTAATGTCGGTGATGAATACGAACTGACCCGCCACAATACAGGCTTTATGGTATTGGATGCCTTTGCGAAGGCGTCCAATATTCATTTTGAAGACCGACGCTACGGTTTCGTGGCTGAGACGTCGCTCAAAGGCCGTAAGGTGTTCTTGCTCAAACCCTCTACGTTTATGAATCTAAGTGGAAATGCCGTACGCTATTGGTTGAATAAGGAGAATATCGACCAAAGTCGTCTGCTGGTAATCAGCGATGATGTGGCCCTGCCCCTTGGGGCTTTTCGCTTGAAGGCTGGTGGCTCCAATGGCGGACACAACGGACTTGGACATATTCAACAGCTTATTGGACAGAACTATGCCAGGCTTCGTATGGGTATCGGCAATGACTTTCCCCGTGGCATGCAGGTTGATTGGGTGCTGGGGAGATATGATGAGGAGGAATTGAAAGCCCTTCAGCCCAGTCTGGATCTGGGTGTGGAGATCATCAAGAGTTTTGTGCTTGCAGGGATTGATCTCACCATGAACCAGTATAATAAACTGGGAAAGGGAAGTCAAGCCAAGAAGAGTGAAGTAGAAAAGAATAGCGATTGATGGGAGAGGTTGCAAGAATCGACAAGTGGCTTTGGGCGGCGCGTATCTTCAAGACACGCTCCATTGCTGCTGACGCCTGTAAGAATGGTCGTGTAACCATTCTGGGCGTGAATGTAAAACCTTCCCATATGGTAAAGGCCGGAGAGGTGGTTGCTGTGCGGAAACCTCCCGTGACTTACTCCTTTAAGATTCTGAAGACTATCGAGCAAAGGGTAGGGGCCAAGCTGCTGCCTGAGATCTATGAGAACGTGACGACACCTGACCAGTATGAACTGCTGGAGATGAACCGTATCAGCGGCTTTATTAACAGGGCAAGGGGTACAGGACGTCCTACAAAGAAAGACCGTCGTGTCATGGATGCTTTTGTCGGCCCTTCATTGGAAGGGGACTACGACAGCTTCTTTGGTGACGATTGGGATGATGACGATGATGAAGGTTAAAATACACTGCGTATGTTGATCAATATTGTTTATATCATTGTAGGTGTGGCCCTCGTGTTATGGGGAGCTGACAGACTGACGGAAGGAGCCTCCTCCCTGGCGCGTGGCTTGCATGTGCCTGAGATCGTGATTGGCCTGACTATTGTGGCAGCAGGAACTTCTGCGCCAGAACTTTTCGTCAGTATGGTGTCTGCCTTCAAGGGAACTTCTGACCTGGCCGTGGGAAATGTCCTTGGTTCGAATATATTCAATACAATGCTGATTGTGGGATGCTCTGCAGTGGTGGCGCCGATGGCTGTGGCTCCCTCTACAGTGAAGAAGGATATTCCTTTTGCCGTGATGGCTTCCTTCCTGTTGTTCATGCTCTGTTTCGACGATATGGACTCGCCTCACCTTTGGGGTAATGAAATCAGCCGTTCTGATGGTATCATTCTGCTCATAGGTTTCCTGATCTTCATGATATACACTTTCCAGAGTGCGAAGAAAGAAGGACTGATGCCGACAGAAGAGGAATTGGAAGAGAATAGTGAGTTACCAAAGGATTACTCAAAGCTGTGGCGGAACTTGTCATTCATTGTTTTGGGACTGGCTTGCCTCATTATCGGTAGTAATCTTTTCGTAGATGCGGCCTCGTATGTGGCATATCGCTATGGTGTCCGTCAGAGTGTCGTTGGCCTTACCATTGTAGCAGGAGGAACCTCCCTGCCAGAATTGGCCACAAGTGTGGTGGCTGCCTATAAGGGTCGCTCAGCCATTGCTATTGGAAATGTGTTGGGATCGAATGTCTTTAACATCCTGTTGGTACTTGGTATGACTGCTGTTGTCCATCCTATGCGTATCATGGGTATTACTATCGTGGATCTGATGATGATGATGGTGAGTGTCGGCATTCTTTGGCTCTTTGCCTATACGAAATATTCAGTCTCGCGCAGAGAGGGCGTGTTGCTGATTTTGGGCTTCTTGGCCTATATGGGCTGGTTGCTCTATCTGTTGTAGAAAAAACACAGGGGTACTTGCGGCTTAACGCCAGCGAGAACCGGCAGCGCCTCGGTAATCCGATTAAAATCGATTACACTCGGCTTGCACGGTCCTTGTCTAACCCCCTTTAACGAAACAAGAAAAATGGAGAATAAAAAAGAACAAAGGATCAGTGTGCTGTTTATGTTCTATGGCATACTGTTTTGCGTCTGCCTGATAACGGCAAACGTGCTTGAAACAAAACAAATTTCACTCGGACCTGCCAATATGACGGCAGGACTGATCGTGTTTCCTGTCAGTTACATTATTAATGATGTGGTTTGTGAGGTCTGGGGATATGGCCGCACCCGTCTGCTCATCTGGATGGGCTTTGCCATGAATTTCCTGTTCGTGGCTTTTGGTGCTATAGCAGACTGGATCCCTGGGGCTTCCTATTGGGATGGTGAGGAAGGATTCCACCAGATTTTTGGATT